>WLND01000114.1 GCA_009726075.1 Actinomycetota bacterium | reverse complement strand
GGCGGGCTCCTCCACGAAGCGCCACATGAGCCAGGCAATGCCCAGGGCGCCGCAGACGCCGGCGACGAGCGCGAGGGCGTAGAGGGCACCGCCGGAGATGCCAGTGGCCTGCATCGCGGCCTTCCAGAGGCCGAACCAGACGAGGTGCGTCATGTACAACGAGTACGAAATGAATCCGCCGAGGACCAGGGCGCGAGTGGCGAGAAGGCGCGAGACGTGGCCCCGTGAGAGTGCCAGAGCCCCGAGCCAAGCGATGAGCAGCGGCACGAGAAGCAGGTGGTAGTACGGGGGTAGGGGCTCGGCATCACCGTTGAGGTCGACGGCGATCGGCGGCTGGGCGGCCGGCAGGTTCGCAAGGAACACCGCGCCTGCGACGACGAGCAGGGGCAGGACCCAGGCCAGGAGGTTCGCCCCGAGAAGGACTCGCGGCGCAGGGTCGAGGCCCTCGGCGGGGAGGAGCCGGCGGACGATCAGGTAGGTGACCGCCCCGGCCGTGAACTCGGTGAGAATGCGGTAGGTGGAACCCCATGCGCCGGTGTAATACGCGTCGGTGGTGGTGAGCGCATGGAGCACGAGTGGCGTGAGGCATGCGGCCCACACGACGACGAGAGCGGCGGTCGGCAACCGCTTGTGGCACTGCCACAGGACCAGGACGAGCAGCGGGAAGATGAGGTAGGCGAGCCACTCCATCGACAGCGACCACGCGACGAGATTCCAGCCGCGCTGAGGGTCGGACCCCCACTCCTGCACGAGAAGCACGTTGCGTCCGAAGTCCAGGGGGGTGAGCCAGTCGCGGTCGAGCGCCTTGCCGGTGACACGCGCCTGAGCGACCACAGCAACGCCGGCGACCACGAGCATCACGAAGTGCACGGGGTAGACGCGAGCAAGCCGGAGCCACCAGAACTTCACGGTGGCCTTGGCATGGACCTGCTCACCGAGCCGGTTGAGATAGGTGTGCGTGAGGATGAAACCGGAAAGGGCGAAGAAGAGGTCGACGCCCAGGCGTCCGACCCGAAGCATGTCGCCGAACACCGGAATGGCAAGCAGGCCGATCGTGTTCAGCGGGCCCTGGAGGTGGTAGAGCACGACCCACGCGGCGGCGACGAAGCGCACGCCGGTGAGCTGGCGAATGAACACGTTCACCTCCGCATGGTGTCACGCAATTACTGTTGGGCCGTGACCAACCCCCGGCTCCTCGATGATCTGCTGCTCTCGCGCAGCGCAATGGACCGCGCTGCCCACCGGCGCATCGATGTGCCGTGGCAGGCCGCCCGGCGAAGCGACTCGAGCTCGCTGGCGATGTGGGTGAACGGCAGTGCGACCGCAGTGCTGGCAGGTGGCTCGGCGCCGAGCCTCGTGCTGACCCCGCTCACGGCAATCGACGACCTCGCGTCCCTCGCGTCCCTCTCGTTCCTCGGGATCGACGAAGACGGACGCGCCTATTACGCGGTGCACCTCGAATCCCAGGAGCAGGGTCACCCGGCCCTGCCGCCGCAGGTCGAGTGGTCGTCGCTGCGGCGGATCGGCAGCGGCCTATCGGATCTGGACGCGGGGCTCAGCGTCGCGGCGGTGGCCCTCGACAACTGGCGGGCGCGCACGCGCTGGTGCACGATGTGCGGCAAGGCGCTCTCGGTCGAGCAGGCCGGGTGGTCACTGCGGTGCGAGGACGATTCGATCGATCACTTCCCGAGGACGGATCCGGCCGTGATCGTGCTGGTGCGGGATCCGCTCGATCGGGCGCTGCTGGGCCGGCACGTCGACTGGCCGGCCGGCACCTATTCGACCTTTGCCGGGTTCGTCGAGGCGGGCGAGTCTGCAGAGGCGGCGGTGCGCCGCGAGCTGGCAGAGGAAACCGGCGTCGTCATCGACCCGGGCACCGATGACCTCATGTACCTCGGGAGCCAGCCGTGGCCGTTTCCGTGCTCGCTCATGCTCGGGTACCACGCGTGGACCGCGCAGACCGACATCACGGTGGACGGCGAGGAGATCGCCGAAGCGCGCTGGTTCACCCGCGAGGAACTGCTCGAGGGCTGCACCGACGGCTCGGTCCGGCTCCCGTCATCGGTGTCGATCTCGCGTCGGCTGATCGAGCGCTGGTACGGCTCGGTGCTGCCCGGCGAGTGGTCGCGCTGAGGGGCGCAGACCGACTACGCCAGGCCGAGCTTGGCCTTGACCTGCCCGATCGACGGGTTGGTCGCGGCGGTGCCGTCGTCGTAGACGAGGGTCGGAACGGTCTGGTTGCCTCCGTTGACGGCCTCGACGAGCGCTGCGGCATCGGCATCGTGCTCAATGTCGATCTCCTCGAAGGTGATGCCCTCGCGGGTCATCTGCGCCTTGAGGCGCTGGCAGTAGCCGCACCAGACGGTGGTGTACATCTTCATGGCGTGGTGTCCCCGGTCATGGCGTGGTGTCCCTGGTCATGGAATAGGACGCTACCGTGCCCCAGTGACACCGCCCACGCCAGAGGCCGCCCTTGAGCACCTCGACGACGAGCAGCGGGCTGTCGCAACCTCGCTGACCGGGCCGGTCGTGGTCCTCGCGGGGGCCGGCACGGGCAAGACGCGGGCGATAACGCACCGCATCGCCTACGGGGTGGCGACCGGCGAGCATGAGGCCCGAAGGTCGCTGGCCGTCACCTTCACTGCCCGGGCCGCGGGCGAGATGCGTGGCCGGCTGCGCGAGCTCGGGGTCGAGACTGTGGCGGTGCGCACCTTTCACGCGGCGGCGCTGCGCCAGCTGCGCTATTTCTGGCCGAGGCTGTCGGGTCAGGCCTTCCCCGACCTGCTGCCGAGCAAGATCAGGGTGGTGGCGGAGGCCGCGTCCTCCTGCGGTGTCGCGGTGAGCCAGGCCGTCCTGCGCGACCTCTCGTCCGACATCGAATGGGCGAAGGTCTCCGAGCTGACCCCGCGCGATCTGCTGACCGACCCGCGAGGTGCCGAGCGCGACTGGGCCATCGATCCTGCCGACGTGGCGCGGGTCTACTCGGCCTACGACGACCTCAAGGCCCGGCGCGGCCGCCTCGATTTCGAGGACGTGCTGCTCGTGACCGTGGGCGCGCTGCAGACCCGGCCCGATATCGCCGATGAGGTGCGCACCGCGTATCGCTGGTTCACCGTCGACGAATTCCAGGACGTGAACCCGTTGCAGCGCAGACTGCTCGACCTCTGGCGCGGCGACGGCGACGATCTGTGCGTCGTGGGCGACGTGAGCCAGACGATCTACTCGTTCACGGGGGCAACGTCCGACTACCTCGTGAATTTTCACCGCGAGTTTCCCGGAGCCGCCGAGGTACGGCTCGTCAACTGCTACCGCTGCACCGAGCCGATCGTGACGCTCGCCAACTCGGTGATCGCCCAGGCGCCGACCGCGGCCACGCTGCGCCTGCGCTCGACCCGGCCGGCGGGCGCAGTGCCGACCGTGTCGATCACGGATGACGACGTCGACGAGGCGGCAGCCGTCGCCGACCGCGTGAGGCAGTACCTCGATGAGGGTGCGGCGGCTCGCGATATCGCCGTGCTGTTCCGCATCAACGCCCAGTCGGCCGAGATCGAGGCTGCGATGTCGGCCAGGGGCGTCCCGGTCATGATGCGCGGGGCCGAGCGCTTCTTCGATCGTCCCGAGATCCGCGAGGCGATCACCCGGCTTCGGGGTGCGGCCAGGGCCGGCGAGGCCACCGGGCCGCTCGGGCTCGAGGTTCGCAGCGTGCTCCGGGCAGCCGGGTGGACACAGGATCCGCCCGTCGGTGGCGGGGCAGTGCGCGAGCGTTGGGAGTCGCTTTCGGCGCTCGTATCGCTTGCCGACGATCACCCTGCGATGGACGTCTCGGCGCTTGTCGCCGAGCTCGATCACCGGGCGCAGTCGCAGCACGCACCGACGGCAGACGCCGTGACGCTCGCATCGCTCCACTCGGCGAAGGGCCTTGAGTGGGAGACCGTCTTCATCATCGGCTGCAGCGAGGGGCTGCTGCCGCTGCGCCATGCGCAGTCCGGGGGAGCTGGCCGGGATGCGCAGCCGGCCGGCGACGATACGTCCGACGTCGACGAGGAGCGGCGACTGTTCTACGTCGGCATTACGCGGGCGAAGGACAACCTGCACCTGTCCTGGGCACGATCGCGTCAGCCGGGGGGTCGCGCCTCGCGATCGGCCAGCCGCTTTCTCGTCGCCGCGAATCCCGAGGCCCTGAGCGGCGGTGTCGGCTCGAGTGTCACGAGGGGCACAAGGCGGGCCCTCGTCGAGCAGCGTCACAAGGGGCCGGCCAAGTGCCGGGTCTGCCACAAGGGCCTGGTCACCGCACCGGAGCGAACGATGGGCCGATGCCGAACATGCCCGAGTGACTTCAACCTCGAGCAGTGGGAGGCCCTGAAGCGGTGGCGGGTGAGCCGGGCCAAGGAGCGCGAGGTGCCCGCCTATCTCGTCTTCACCGATGCGACCCTCATGGCGATCGTGGAGCGCCAGCCGGCGAGCCTCGAAGACCTGTCCGAGATTCCGGGGTTCGGGCCGGCGAAGCTCGAGTTGTACGGCAGCGCAGTGCTGTCGATCCTTGCCCTCGCCTGATCAGCCGTTCGATCCGGGAACTGCGGTTCTAGGGCGCCTCGACGAAGCCGGGCGCCCATCGCTCGAGCTCAGCGCGCATAGGCACGGTTGCCCCGAGCTGGCACAGCACGCCGATCGTGCCGAGCCAGACGCGGTGGATCAACGCGTACGAGGGCGGGAGGTTGAGCTTGAGGCCGACGCTGAAGTCTGGATCGCGGACGTTGTTGAGTCGGGTGAACTGCCCACGCATCCAGTCGCGTGAGAACGTGAAGGAGTCGTAGCGGGCTGGCTCGACGAACGGGTCGAGGTAGTCGAGCACCTGCTGGGCATCGATCTCGATGTGCGGGCGAACGAAACCCTCAGACCGCAGCCCCTCGAGCACGGTCTCGGCATCGCCCGACTGGGCCAGGCGCAGCAGGGTGCCCATCGCCAGTGGCAGTCCGTCGGGAAGGTGCGCGACGGCGCCGAAGTCGAGCACGCAGAGGCGTCCGTCCGGGGTCATCCGGAAATTGCCCGGGTGGGGATCGGCGTGGAGCAGGCCGGCGCGAGCCGGCCCGCAGAGCAGGAATCGCTCGAGCAGGGTGCCGGCGCGGTCGCGCTCATCCTGCGTGCCGCCGGCGATGATCGCCGACAGGGGCGTGCCGTCGACCCACTCGGTGATGATGACGTGGGGCGAGGCGACGAGCACGTGGGGAATAAGGAAGTCGTCGTCGCCCTCGAATGCGGCGGCGTAGGCGCGCTGGCTCTGCGACTCGCGCAGGTAGTCGAGCTCCTCGGCGACGCGATCGCGCAGCTCGTCGATGAGGGGTCGGATCTCGATCCCGGGGATCCAGGAGGCGAAGAGCTTGCCCATGCGGGCCAGCTGGTTCAGGTCTGCCATGAGGGCCTTGTCGGCGCCCGGGTACTGCACCTTGACTGCGACGACACGACCGTCGTGCCAGGTGGCCTTGTGCACCTGGCCGATGGAGGCGGCGGCTGCGGGCACGTCGGAGAACTCGGCGAAGCGATCGCGCCAGTCGTCGCCGATCTCGGCAGCGAGGATCTTGTGGATGCTCTCGGCCGGCAGAGGCGGCGCGGCATCCTGGAGCTTGGTGAGCGTGGCCCGGTAGGGGGCTGCGAACTCCTCGGGGAGGGCGGCCTCGAAGATGCTCAGCGCCTGGCCGACCTTCATGGCCCCGCCCTTGAGCTCGCCGAGGACCTTGAACATCTGCTCGGCGGTTCGCTGCTGGAGCTCGGCGGCAACAGCCTCGGCGGGCCGGCCGCCGACTCGCTTGCCGAAGCCGAGGGCGGATCGTCCGGCATACGACACGGGCAGTGCGGCCATCTTGACGCCGCGGGTGAGGGCATTGCGGGGGAGTTCGACCACGGGCCCATTGTGACCTGTCTTGGGTCAGGCCGCGCGCCCTGCGTCCGGCCAGCGGCATCCGCACAGGGGGTGCGTCGGCCGGGGCAGGCGTCGCATGGCTCCGGACGGCAGCCGGGCCTCGATGGCGATGTTGGCCCATTCGTCGGTGAGGTCGGGATCATCGACCCATCGGCGGAGGAGCAGGACGGCATGGGTGGCGACGATGCGTGTGAGGATCCGGTCGAGGGGGCGGACGCCAAGGCGCTTGATCGCTTCGCCGAGCTGCAGCGCCACGGAGGGCCAGTGCGGATCGCGGTC
>WLND01000113.1 GCA_009726075.1 Actinomycetota bacterium | reverse complement strand
GGGGGCCGCGGGCGATCACCCGGATGAACTGATCCTCCCGTTCGGATCCGACCTGCTCGCCCTGCTCGATCGGGCCCCGGTCCGGTACTCGCGCCACGATGGAGGACGACAGGGTGCCACACCCTGAGATACCCGACGCGGCTATGAGCAGGGTGGCCGCGACAAGCGCGCGCCTCACGACTCCGACCTGCTCTCGATAGCGAATCGGGCCGTCGCATCGATCCGCGCGGTCGCACCGGGCACGTGAGCCGCAGGCGCCTGCTCGAGGGTCGACTCCGAGGCGAGGTCGTCTGGTGCCAGCGGAAGCGGCGACTCCGCAATCGGGGTGCGTATCCTCCGGGGCAGGGTCAGCCGAAAGCAGGCTCCTCGGCCGGGCTCGCCCCAGGCCTCGAGCCAACCGCCGTGGAGCCGTGCATCCTCGAGGGAGATCGCAAGACCGAGTCCGGTGCCGCCGGTCGTACGCGCCCTCGCTGGGTCTGCTCGCCAGAATCTGTTGAATACCAAGGACGATTCCCCCGGGCGTAGCCCGACCCCGTAGTCGCGCACGGTGACCGCGACGGCGGTCTCGTTCTTCCCGACGGTGACATCGATGCCCCGCGCTCCGCCGTGCTCAACCGCATTGTCAATGAGGTTGCGGACGATGCGGTCGATTCGTCGCGAGTCGCCGTTCACGAGGTATTGCCCATCCTCCGCATGGAGGCGCAGCGACGTACCGAGCCGGTCGGCGAGCGGCCCAGAGCCCTCGAGCACCCTGCCCACCAGGCTTGCGACATCGACCTGGTCGGCATCGAGCACCGCGGCTCCCGCGTCGAACCGCGAGATCTCGAGGAGATCGACGAGCAGCGCCTCGAACCGATCGAGTTGGGTCTGCAGGAGCTCTGCGGCACGCGCGGTCGGTGCCTCGAACTCCGACCGGTGCTCGAACATCACGTCTGCCGCCATGCGAATGGTGGTCAGGGGGGTTCGCAGTTCGTGCGACACGTCCGAGACGAAGCGCTGCTGGACCCGCGAGAGCCCCTCGAGCTGCTTGATCTGGCGTTGGAGACTCGCCGCCATTCCGTTGAAGGACGAGGCGAGCCGCGCCAGATCGTCGTCGCCCTTGACTCGTACGCGTTCGGACAGGTGTCCCTCGGAGAACCGACTCGCAGTCTGGGCGGCCGCTCTCACCGGAGCGACCACCTGCCTGGTGACAAGCCAGGCCACGAATGCAAGGAGACCGACGAGGAGCACCCCCGTGAGCACCACTGCTCCACGGACCAGATCAAGCGTGTCCTGTTCCTGTGCAAGGGGAAACAGGTAGTAGAGCTCATAGGCTCCAACCGTGGGGATGTCGAGCGGTGCCCCGATGACAAGGCCCGGAGTCGTCCGTCCGTCAAGGAATCGAATCTCCGAATACGTCCAGGATTGCCGCTGCGAGGAGACCACCGCCGCGCGCAGGTCGGTCGGCACACTCGAGACCGCAACCAGGTTCGTGCCGCGTTCGGGCTCGTCGGCTGCCCCGCTCGACGACAGGAGCAGCACGTCGAATTGACCAGGCGATCCCGCCCGAGACGCGAGTGCGCTCACCACCGAGTCGACAAGGCGTGACGCCGACGGCGTCGTCGGCCCGGTGTCGGCAGCGTCGAGGAGTCGCTGTGCCTCGCCGAGGCCCGCAGCGGCCTCGCCCACGGCAATGCGGTCCTTCGAACTGAGGAGTCCCGTCGTGACGCGCGACAGCAGGGAGAATCCAAGGACGGTCATGACTACTGCCGAAAGCACCAGCGTGGTTGCTGTCACGCGCAGGAGCAGCGAACGCCGCCACATGCGAAGCAGCAGGCGAGGCCCCGTGAGCAGGGCATCAGTCCATGGCATCGTTCGAGCGGACCTCAGGCCGTGCCGGCCTTGTAGCCGACACCCCGGACTGTCAGGACGATTTCCGGACGCTCCGGGTCATGCTCGATCTTCGCCCGCAGGCGTTGCACGTGCACATTGACCAGGCGGGTATCTGCGGCATGGCGATAGCCCCAGACCTCCTGAAGCAGGACCTCCCTGGTGAACACCTGCCCCGGCCGGCGCGCCAGGCACACGAGGAGGTCGAACTCGAGGGGGGTGAGCGCCACGACGCAGCCGGCCCGCGACACCGTGTGGCCGACGACATCGATCGAGACGTCGCTGATGGCGAGCGTGGCTGGTGCGCCCTCGTCATGGCGCCGAACCCGCGCACGAATCCGGGCGACGAGTTCCTTCGGCTTGAACGGCTTGACGATGTAGTCGTCAGCACCGGATTCGAGGCCGACGACGACGTCGACCGTGTCGCTCTTGGCGGTGAGCATGACGATCGGGACGCCTGATTCGAGGCGGATCGCGCGGCAGATGTCGATGCCGCCCAAACCGGGCAGCATGAGGTCCAAGAGGATCAGATCGGGCTGGCTATCGCGAAACACCTGCACGGCCTCGGCCCCGTCGGCGCAGAACACCGGATCGAACCCCTCGCCGCGCAGCACGATTCCGAGCATCTCAGCGAGCGCAAGGTCATCGTCGACGACAAGGATGCGCCCGCGTGTTGCCAAACCTGAGGGGGTGCTCATGGGCCTATGGTGTCACCCCTGCAGCCCGAGGATGACGAAAATGGCTCCCGGGGCATTGTTCACCGCGTGGGCGACAATCGAGACGCCGAGGGAGCCGCTTCGAGCCCGAGCCGCACCGAGAATGAGCCCAATGGTGAGCAGGACGGCGATCCGTACCGGCTCGAAGTGAAAGAGCGAGAACGCGACGGCAGTCAGCACGACCGTTGCGACCGGGCCGACGCCGCGCTTTCGAAGGCTTGCGAACAGCAGCCCCCGGAACGCCAGTTCCTCTGCGATCGGCGCCCCCACGACGATCGCCAGCCCGAAGGCGATCATCGCGAGCCGGTTGCCCTCGCCCTGCATCTCACGGGCGAGGTCGCCCGCCGTCGAGTCGAATTCGCCGAACACCGCAGCACTGATCGCCGTCACGATTGCCGCCGCGAACAGGGCGACCAGCCCCACCCCGACGCCGAGTCGGGCCTCGCGCCAGCTCAGGCTCAGGCCCAGGTCGATGCGCGGGCCATTGCCTCGCAGTCGAGTCGCCATCATCGGCCAGCCCGCCAGCCCGACCCAGCCGGCAAGGCTGCCCACGATCACCACTGCCCCCACCGATGCACCGATCATGGCCAGCGATGCCGAAGCCGCGCCGCCGAGCAGGACCATCGACACGAGAGTGCCGACGACATCCCACAGGCCCCACCGAGGACTTCGAAGCACCCGCCCCTGAGCCACGGCTGCCGTGACGGTCTCTGGGCACCCTGGGTAGTCAGCGACAACGGGGCGGGGCTCGGCCATGCCTCGACGGTATCGCCCGCTACCCCCGCGTCCTTCGGCGCTGGGCCACATGCCGCTCCATGCCACGAAGGCCCTCTCGGACGATCAGCGAATGGTCTTCGACAACGCCCCCGAACATCGACCACAGCCGCATCCAGCCCCGCGGGTCAGCAACCCAATGCACCCGTATCAGGGTGCGATCACCGTCCATCGGCTCAAACGTCCACTCCTCGAATCCCTGAAAGTCACCGTCCTCCTCCGTGAGGACGATGCGACGATCACGTTCGATCTCAGCGACGCGGACGGTCATCCGCGACGTCGACCAGTAGCGATCTGTCGTCCCGTCAGGGCTCGCACGATGGATCATCTCAGCGCCGGGCTGGCCCGCCGGAATCTCGCCCTTCGGCTCGATCACGACATAGGGCTCCCACCAGGCGGTGCGCCCGGCCCCCTCGTCGATGAGGGACTCGAAGCATTCCGATGGGGTCGCCTCGATCGTCATCTCGTCAACGCACTCGTATTTCGCCATGGCCGCCTCCCTTCGATCGTCGAACGCCGCCAACGGCGCCAACAGAGTGGTCGCTCGTAGAGCGCTCAGTTCGACCGTAGGCCCGCTGTCTGGCCGATTCAGCAGTCGGCGCCCCGGAGTGAACGTCCACCCACCAATCAACGACCGGTCAGCGAGAGGCGACCTTGGATGCCGCCTCTGCGTCGGCGTGCGGGTAACTGGCCTGTCCTAGCTGCGGATCCATGGGCGCCGCACTGATCGCTAGGTGGCGGACCGAGGGCAGTTGACGCACGCCGCTCGTTCGTCACGCGCCAAGCGGGCAGCACTCGTAGGGGTCGGGCCGAGGCGTGCCCGGCTCAAGTCGTCGGGCGCCGGCGCCCTCGGCAGCCATGACGTCATCGGCGTTCACCAACTGGCAGCGCGAGAAAGACAAGCAGCCGCAGCCGATGCAGTTGGTGAGGTCCTCGCGCAATCGCGTCAGTTGCTCGATCTGATCGTTGAGGCGACGCTGCCACTTCGTCGACAGGGTAAACCAGTCGGCCTCGCGCGGGGTGCGCCGTCGGGGAAGGGAGTCCAGCGCCTGCTTGATCTCGGCCAGGGGGATTCCCACGCGCTGGGAGGCTCGGATGAACGCGAGACGGCGCAGGGTGTCGCGAGTGTAGCGGCGGCGGTTGCCGGTATCGCGGGTGCTGCGAATGAGCCCGGAGCGCTCGTAGAAGTGCAGGGCCGAGACGGCCAGACCGCTTCGCTCGGCGAGCTGGCCGACCGTGAGCGTGGGAAGGGTGCAGGCATCGACGGTCATTCCATGACGCTAGCACTTGACCTCAACCATTGTTAAGGTTGCAGGCTTGGGTCATCAGGCACCCCTCTCAACGACAACAAGGAAGTCACATGCACTCATTCATGGTCGTCTGCACGTTCACCGCCGGAACCGACATGGCCGAGGTCATGACCGTCGTGGCCGAGGAGCAAGCCAAGGTGGCAGAGCTCAAGGCCGCTGGACGTGTTGGCGCCCTCTACCTGTCGACTCTCGAGCGCGGCACCGTCTTCCTGGAGATCTTCGCAGACGACGCAGATGCAGCTCGCGAGACGGTTGTCTCGCTTCCTATGGCGAAGTGGTGGTCCCTCGACATCTACCCGATCAATCTCCCCGTCCAGCGCTGAGCTCAGGAGCCAATGATGAGTGCCTTCACCCCTGCAGAGATCGAGTACCTGCGCACCCAGCCGCTGATGCGCTTCGCCACGGCATCGCCCACCGGCCGCCCGGACGTCGCACCCGTGGTCTTCGAGGTGGACGGTGATGACATCGTCACCGCCGGCTTCGATATCGCGAAGACCGTTCGCTACAAGAACGTCACGGCGAACCCGCGTGCCACGGTCGTCATCGACGACCTCGCCGCGGTCAGCCCGTGGTCACCCCGCGGCATCAAGATCATCGGGTCGTGCATCGTCGAGGTGAACGGCGGTGGCGAGAGATTCCGCATCTCCCCCGAGGTGATCATCAGCTGGGCGATCAACGACACCACGCCGGGGATTCCCAAGATGGAGCGGCGAGTCGTCGGCTAGTCCGCCAGAGCACTGGGTGGATTCCTTGAGGCCGGGCGTGATCAGGTCAGGCCCTCACACCACGTGAACGGTGCAACCGCCCGGGCCAGGCCTATAGGGACGCCGATCACGCACGACAGAACCGAACAGGGTGGACGCCTCGTGAAAGGCGTCCACCCTGTTCCGGTTCTCTTTACAGCGTCGTTCTCAGTAGCGGTAGTGCTCCGGCTTGTAGGGGCCGGCCACGTCGACGCCGAGGTACTCGGCCTGCTTCTTGTCGAGCTCGGTGAGGCGCACGCCGAGTGCATCGAGGTGCAGCCGCGCGACCTTCTCGTCGAGGTGCTTGGGCAGCACGTAGACGCCCAACGGGTACTGGTCGAGCTTGGTGAACAGCTCGATCTGCGCGAGCACCTGATTGGTGAAGGAGTTCGACATGACGAACGACGGGTGGCCGGTCGCGTTGCCGAGGTTGAGCAGCCGACCCTCGGACAGCATGATGATCGACTTGCCGTTCGCGAAGGTCCACTCGTCAACCTGGGGCTTGATCGTCTTGCGAACGATGCCCGGAGTGGCGGCGAGGCCCGCAATGTCGATCTCGTTGTCGAAGTGGCCGATGTTGCCGACGATGGCCTGGTGCTTCATCTTCGACATCTGCTCTGCGGTGATGACGTCGTAGCAGCCCGTTGCCGTGATGAAGATATCTGCGACATCAAGCACGTCGTCGAGACGCGCGACCTGGTAGCCGTCCATCGCTGCCTGAAGGGCGCAGATCGGATCGATCTCCGTGACGATGACGCGCGCGCCCTGGCCGCGCAGCGAGTCCGCCGAGCCCTTGCC
>WLND01000112.1 GCA_009726075.1 Actinomycetota bacterium | reverse complement strand
GGCCGGCCTCAAGTGGCGCGAGGACTTTCCGGTGCTCAACGACATTCGGATCTCCTGACCCGACCACCTCGGCGACACTCAATGCCCACTGGCTAGCTCGGGGGGAGGATCGCGATCACCGGATGCTTGGACGGGTCAAGCCAGCGCATGATGTGCCCCATCGTCGCCTGCGGGATCGCGATGCAGCCGGCCGTTGCGGTGCCGTTGGTGACATGCAGGAAAATGCCGCCGCCCATCGAGGTATCCGCCGGGTCGCTGCTTCGGCGAATGCCGTCGGCACTGGCCGTGATCGGCCCCGTGGGCAGGTTGTAGTCGAGGACCGCGACGTAGTTGTACTGCTCCCCGAAGCGCCACAGTCGCTCGACGTAGCCGTCGAAGCTGCGCCATGACCGGCTCGCCGTCTGAAATACGTTGTATGTGGAAGGGGATTTCGGGTTGTAGGTCCATGCGTCATTCCGGTCGAACCTCACGTAGGGCATCTCGGTCTTCGGCTTCGCGAGCCTGCCGAAGGTCGTGACGATCCCGAAGGTGCCGACCGGCGTCTTGCCCGTGCCCTGCCGACGTGACTTGCCGGGGGTCATGCCCGAGTACCCGATGCGGGCAGGGGTCGCGGTCACGACCGGGCTCCAGGTGCCGTCGCCGGCGCGTTCGTACGCGCGCACGCTCGCGTGCGAGGTGCCCCAGCTGCTCGCGGTCACGACAATCACCTGCTCGGAGTCGCCAACCCCGCTCAGTGCGGACGGATCGAAAGCGCGGGCACTGGCCGGCGCGGCGGCGACTGCGAACAGGGCCACGGCTGCGGTAGCGAACACGACAGGGCGCATTCGTCGAGGCTAACCCGAGCTGTCGCGCTCGGCCAACTTCGCCAGTCGTTCGTTGTAGGCGACCAGTTCGGAGTCGCCATCACGATCGGCCTTGCGGTCAAGGCGCGTGGCCTCGCGATCGTCGCTCTTCGACCACTGAATGGCGATGACGATCATGACCATGAGGGTCGGGATCTCCGAAAGCCCCCAGGCCACCTGCCCGCCGTAGAGGGAGTCCTGGAGTGGATCGGTGACCCAGGGCGGACGGACGATTCCGTACCACTCGACTGCCAGGGGTGCGGAGCCCATCATCAGGATGACCGCGAAGATGCCGTGCACCGCGAGCGCCAGCAGCAGCAGGAGCATGCGACCCCAGTAGGCGAGTGGCTTGGGCCGAGGGTCGATGCCGATGAGCACCCAGTAGAAGAGGTAGCCCGAGATGATGAAATGCATCTGCATGATGATGTGGCCGACATGGCTGCCCATGAGCCACCCGAAGGCCGGCGTGAGGTAAAGCCCGTAGAGGCCCAGGACGTAGACGACGAAGACGTAGACCGGGTTCGTGAGAATGCGGGTGATCCAGCTGTGGAGCAGCCACGTGAGCCATTCGCGCGGGCCCCGGTCATTGCCGTGCGACGGGCGCAGCGCGCGCAGCGCCAGTGTCGCGGGCGCCCCGAGTACGAGCAGGATCGGCGCCAGCATGGTGATGGTCATGTGCTGCAGCATGTGAAGGCCGACCGAGACCTGGGCGTAGGACGAGATCCCGGCGTTGGTGCACCAGATGACGACGCCGATGCCCAGGAGCCACGAGATGAGCCGGCCGATCGGCCACTTGTCGCCGCGGGCGCGCAGGCGGGCGTAGCCGATGCAGTACAGGCTCGCGGCCACGAGTGAGCCGATGAGAAACAGCGGGTCGAGGTGGAAGCCGAAGGCCAGGCCCGATGCGGTCGGCGGCGGCGGGTAGGCGAAGCCGAGCAGCGATTCACCGAGGGAGTCGAACTGGATATCGACCCTGGGGGGCGCGGTCATGGCCAGGGCCACTCCGAGCGCGACCGAGACCACCATGACCGTGAGCTCGATGGCCGCGATGCGCGCGAACACGGCGGCGCGCGATGCCCGGCCGAGGGTGCTGATCACCCTGGTGCGCATGACCCACGCGAGGGCGCCGAGCCCGACGAGCAGCGTCGCCTTCACGAGCAGCAGCTGCCCGTACCCGGTGGTGAACACCTGATCAGGAGTCTCGAGGCGGGTGTAGCCATTGGCCAGGCCGCTCACGGCAAGGAGGACGAAAGCCACGAGCGCGATGGACGAGAACCGCTCGGCCGCGTGCTGCAGGGGCAGATCACGGCGTGCGGCATGCACGGCCAGGGCGAACAGGCCGCCGATCCAGATGGTCGCCGACGCCACGTGGGCGACGCCGGCGGTGAGTGCGAGCGCATGATCGCCCTGCCCAGCGCCGTGGCCGGCGAGCGCCGGCAGGCTCGCGGCCACGACCGCGATGAGCACCCAGGCGGCACTGGCCCCCGTGGTCGACGTCGCCACCGACGCCACGCAGACGACCGCCGCCAGGACCGTCATTGCGAGGAGGGCCCGGGTGATCGGGATCTCGTTGACGTAGGTGGTGAAGACGGACGGGTCGAGGGCCTGCAGGAGCCGGACCCCGAGGACGTCGGCGAGGGTGAAGAGCATCTGAAGCCAGGCAAGGCCAGCCCACACGAAGGCGGCGATGGCCGCGCGCTTGAGGTCGACCCGCCCGATCCGCGAGACGACCCCGCCCCGTCCGGCGGGGTCGAGGAACGCGGCGCACAGCAGCCAGCCGATCGTGGCAATGGCGGCGAGGTCGGTGAGGACGCGCAGGATCGCGGTACCCCAGACCACGAGCGGCCCCGAGTCGCTGATGCCCGGCGGCGGCGCCTCGTAGGCTCCACCGGCGGCCACGAGTGCCACCGCCAGGGCGATCAGGGAAACCGCGACCAGACCCGCACCGATCAACGCGACGGGCAGGCGCCCGGAGGCGCGCTGGGGGGTGATCCGGGTTGTTGTGGTCATGATCGGCGTGCCCGGGCGGCGAAGATTCCCGAAACGACCAGTGCGCCGAGCAGGAGGACACCGCCGATCACCAGATTGGGCATGGCGGGGGTTCCGTTCTGGTCGTCCGGGGCGGCCGGTGGAGGCGATGCCACCGCGGGGGTGCCCAATGTCGCCGAGGCCGAGGCCGAGGCTGAGGGTGTCGCGCGAGCGGACGCTGCCGAAGGCGAGGCAGAACTGCTGCTCGCATATCTGAAGCCGATCTCACCGGTGACCGGATGACCGTCGCCCGACACCACCCGGTAGGCCAGGCTGTAGTCGCCGGCCGGCAGGCTCGCGGGCCAGGCAATGCTGACGGTTGCGTCCGCGACGTCCGGATCGACCTCGGTGACCAGGGCACCCTGCGAGTCAAGGATCGAGACATTGACGGTCTCGGGAAGAAGCGCGCTCTCGAACTCAAGGACCACGCGACTGGGCGCGACCGAGAGGTATGCGCCATCGACGGGCGTGGACGAGGCGAGATCAGTGTGAGCGGCAGCGGGGGCCGCGAGGGGCAGGGCCGCAAGGGCGATGGGCAGGGCGGCGAGAAGCACAGCCCCGAGAATGCGTCCGCGCTTCACGGCTTTGAGCCTACGACGTGAGAGCCCCGGGCGATGTCGCGACATCGGTCCGGGGCTCTCACGAGGCACGTCGAGGTCAGAACGCCTCTTCCGGCATCTCCATGATGGCGAGGTCGGTCGCCTCGGCGATCGCGCGCTCGGCCGCCAGCAGGGGCAGGCGGTTGCGGGCGAACCAGCGGGCCGTCTCGATCTTGCCGAGGTAGAAGATCCGATCACGCTCGGCGACTTCGCCGGCGAGGGCCGCGGACGCGACCTCGGCCTGGCGCAGGAGCAGCCAGCCGATGACGAGATCGCCCGAGGCCATGAGCAGGCGGGTGGTGTTCAGGCCCACCTTGTAGATCTGCTCGGACTCCGACTGCGAGGCCATCGCCCACTGGCCGAGGACGGCGACGATGCCCTGGACGTCCTCGAGGGCCTTGCCGAGCAGCTCGCGCTCGACGGTGAACTGGCCGCTGCCCTCGTCGCCCTTCACCGTCTCGGTGATCTGCCCCGCCACCGTCATGAGCGACTTGAACTGGTCCTTGACGATCTTGCGGAAGAAGAAATCGAGCCCCTGGATCGCGGTCGTGCCCTCGTAGAGCGTGTCGATCTTCGCGTCGCGGATGTACTGCTCGATCGGGTAGTCCTGCAGGAAGCCGGAGCCGCCGAAGGTCTGCAGCGACACGGCGAGCATCTCGTACGAACGCTCGGAGCCGACGCCCTTGACGATCGGCAGCAGCAGGTCGTTCATGCGCTCGGCGGCCTCGACGTCGATGTCGGCGGCGCCGGCCTTGCCCATCTCGATGACGTCCTGCCAGTAGGCGGTGTAGGCGATGAGGGCGCGCATGCCTTCGGCGTACGACTTCTGCAGCATGAGCGACCGGCGCACGTCGGGGTGATGCGTGATCGTGACGCGGGGGGCGGTCTTGTCGGTCATCTCGGTGAGGTCGGCGCCCTGCACGCGGGTCTTCGCGTACTCGAGGGCATTGAGGTAGCCGGTCGACAGCGCCGCGATCGCCTTCGTGCCGACCATCATGCGGGCGTACTCGATGACCTTGAACATCTGCGCGATGCCGTTGTGGACGTCGCCGACGAGCCAGCCGACGGCGGGCTCCTTGTCGCCGAAGGTGAGCTCGCAGGTGGTCGAGACCTTCAGGCCCATCTTCTTCTCGACGTTGGTCGCGTAGACCCCGTTGCGGGCGCCGATTTCGCCGGTCTCGAGGTTCACGTGGAACTTCGGCACGACGAAGAGCGATAGGCCCTTGGTGCCGGGGCCGGCTCCTTCGGGACGGGCCAGGACGAGGTGGATGATGTTGTCGGTCATGTCGTGCTCGCCGGACGTGATGAAGCGCTTGACGCCCTCGATCCGCCAGGTGCCGTCGCCGTTGTCGATGGCCTTCGTGCGGCCGACGCCGACATCGGAGCCCGCATCGGGCTCGGTGAGCACCATCGTGGCGCCCCAGCCGTTCGCGACCATGAGCTCAGCCCAGCGCTTCTGGTCGGCGTTTCCGAGGTTGTCGAGGATGCCGGCGAAGCCGGGGCCGGACATGAACATGAATGCGCCTGGATTCGACCCGAGGAGCATCTCGCTCGCCGCCCAGCGCAGGGAGGGGGGCGCACCGGTGCCGCCGAGGTTCTCGGGCAGGTCGAGGCGCCACCACTCGGCGTCCATGAGCGCCTTGAAGGACTTCTTGAAGCCCTCGGGCATGGTCACCGTGCGCGTCGCGGGATCGTAGACGGGGGGATTGCGATCTGCGTCGGCGAAGGACTCGGCGAGCGGGCCGGTGGCCAGGCGCTCGACCTCGCGGAGAATCTCGCGGGCCGTTGCCGGGTCCATTTCGGCGTAGGGGCCCGTGCCCATGCGATCCTCGGCACCGAAGACCTCGAAGAGGTTGAATTCGATGTCGCGCAGATTGCTCTTGTAATGGCTCATGATCGTCCGCTCGCTTTCACAACGACTGATTGAGGCCTTGTTACTGGCCAGTAACCTAATGATCGTACGAGAGCCGGACGCACGCAAGTCACTTCCCGAATTCCCCCTTCGCACCGAAATACCGGGCTAGGGGCCAGAATGGGCTCATGAGTTCCCCGTGGCTGCAGTCGGCGACGCCGATCGCCCCGCCGTCCTCAGCCAACCCCCGGGTCAGGTTCCTGGCATACACAGGGCTCGTCACCGGCGCCTGGTCCGGGCTCATCTGCCTGCTGATCTACGGCCTCGGCCGGCTGCTCGGCGTTCCGTTCCTTGTCGTGACCCGATCGGTCGATCCACTCGGCCAGATTCCGTGGCTGGCCCCGCTGCTCGTGCCCATCGCCTTCGCCGTGCTCGGAGCCCTCGCCGCGAGCCTGCTGCGGGGCCGCTCGCACGCCGGGCGCATCACCTTCTGGATCGGCACCGTCCTGGCGTTGGGCTCGGCGGTCGGGCCCCTCACCCAGCCCGCCGACGTGCTCTGGTCAACCCGCGTCTGGCTCGTCGTGATGCACGTCGTCACCTGGTTCCTTGTCGTGCCCCAGGTGGCACGCGTCGTCAGCGATTCAGAGCCGGGGGCCAGCGTTGACCGTGATGACTGAGACCCCCCACCGCTCGCTGCCTGTCGCCCTCATCGTTGCGATGCGGCCGCGACAGTGGCTCAAGAACGTGCTCGTCTTCGCCGCGCCGCTGGCAGCCGGCGCAATCTTCGAGCCCGGAATCCTGGCACCGACCCTCGGCGCCTTCGTCGCGTTCTGCCTGATCTCAAGCGCCACCTACCTCGTCAACGACGCCCGAGATATCGACGCCGATCGTGCGC
>WLND01000111.1 GCA_009726075.1 Actinomycetota bacterium | reverse complement strand
GGCAGAGCCGACGGGCAGCCTCGTCGAGGCCGGCTGGCGCGCCATGGAGGTCATCGGCCCTCTCGACTTCGGCATGGTGGGCGTGCTGGCGGGCCTGACCCGCGCGCTTGCGCGCGACCTGGTGAGCGTCTTCGTCATGTCGTCCTATGACACCGACTACGTCCTGGTTAAGGATGATTCCCTCGACAGGGCGGCGCTGTCGCTTCGACGAGCGGGGCACGACGTACACGGCGACCCAGGCGCTGGCCCGGATCCCGCCTCCTCACCCGGCTAGCAGCGGAAACAGCGGATGTTCAAACGGTGACCCATCGCCGAGCGGCGGATCGATATCGTCAAAGGGCGGCGATGTACGCCAGGGCCGACGCGCATGACGGGCATCGTCGCCGAGGAATCGCACCGAGAATGCTCTCCGCCGGCCCAATGAGCCGCCGGCCCCGTGGAGGGTGAGCATGTGGAAGAAGACGGCGTCGCCGGGTTCGAGGTCCCAGCCAAGGATGGTGTGCGCAGACCGGTCGGCCTCGATATCGGGCAACTCGCCGAGGGTGCCCTCCGGAAACCACTTCGCCTGATGGTCCTTGAACGTACGCGGTAGGAGCCATGGTCCGCGGTGGGTACCGGCGACGAACTCAAGGGTGCTCTCGCGCGGTACCGGGTCTACGGGCATCCACATCGAAACGTTCTGGAAGCCGTCGATGTTGTAATACGGCTGGTCCTGATGCCACGGTGTGCGCTGGCGAGTGTTCGCGGTCTTCGTGAGCATGTGGTCATGGTGCAGCCGGACGGTCTGGGAGCCCATCAACTGCCGTGCGATGGACGAGGCCGCGGATTCGCGAATGAACCGCCCGTATTCGTCGATGCGACCCCAGTTGCGAAAGTCCTCGACGAACCTGCCCGGATCGTTGGGCTCACTGGCAACGAGGGCAAGTCCACTCGGGTCGGCGAGGTTGCGATCGATGCCGGCCTCGACGAGTGCAACCTCCTGCGGGCTGAAGGCTTGACGCACCACGACGGCCCCGTCCCGTGAGAACGCATCGACGATGCCTGCTGGGAGTTCGACTACCTTGGCCACGGGCCAAGGCTATGCGTTATGACCGCACGGGAGGGCGAAATCCTCGGCGGTGCAAAAACCGATTGCCGCGGCGGTCGCCGCGTGACTTTCACGCGATGAGCGGAAAAACTGCAAATGTGAACCCTGGAGGACGCGTTGGCCCGTGACCTAGCCACGTTCACCCGCCTGCTTCGTGGCCCATGGGCCACATCAACCCGAATGTGGCTCATCGCCAGCCCGTTCATCGCGCTGGTCGTCGAGGGCAGAACCTTGGCACAACCCGATGCCCGTCCCCGCGACGACTTCATCGTGATCTGCGCGAGCCAGGTGGCGGCACTGCTGGTCCTCATCGTGGGGCGCCGAGCATGGACCCGATGGGCGGCGGCCGGCTCAATGCCCACTGGCGTTGTTGCCCTGGTGTGGGCGGTGGCCGGGCTGGTCGCGTCGAGCATCCTCAGCGTGTCGGTCTCCTTCGGCTTCACTGAATTCGACGTGCCGTTCGCCCTTCGAGCCGGCGTGCTCTGCGGCTCGATGATCATGGTCTATGGCCTGGTCACGTCAGTGCTCAGCCTGGTGGACCGGCGAGCCAGACATATTGCTCAACTCATGGTGGCGCAGGCTCGAGTCAATGCGATGTCCGACCGATCATCAGAGCTCGCCCTGATGCAGCGCGAGGAGCTGCGAGGGTCGCTGGAGACGGTCGTGGTCGCCGAACTCGAGCGCCTTGCCACGGTGGTCAGCGACGTGGGTGGCGACGAGAGTCCGGAGGGTCTCGAACTGCTTCGCCGGCGGGTCGTGCTGTCGTCCGAGGCCATCGTGAAGATTGTCGTGCGCGAGACCGCCGGGCCCCTGCCTGCTCGCGACGCGCACCGTGAATCTGCGGTCGAGGTCCATGATTTCAGCCCGGGTGGCCTCGCGGGCCTGTGGCTGAAGTCGCCGGTCCCGATCGGCCTTGCCAGCCTGGTGGCCGGATTCGTCGGCGTTGTCGAGCTGCTTCGGGGCTGCGCGGAGCGCTCGGCGGTGCTCGTCGCCATGCTGGTTGCCGTGTTGTTGGTCGCGAGCGGTATCGGGACCATTGCAGTGTTTCGACGGCCTGCCCTGCGCGCCTTCCTCACCGTCGCGACCTACCTCGGACTGCTCGGGGCCTATGTCGCCGTCGCCCTGACCCCGTCTATCGGGTGCACGTGGCGAGGAACCCCTCCAATGCTCGTAACGACGTCAGCGTTCCTGATGTGGGCCGTGGCCGGGATTTCGATGGCAGGCGAAGCAGCGAGGGAGCGGGCGCAGGCGACCGCCGAACTCCAGGCGAGCATCGCTCGCAGCGAAGCCCTGACACGCGAGCTGGACGCGGCAGGTGAGGCCTGGCGGGCGCAGGTGAGCCTGGTGCTGCACGGTGTCGTCCAGGGCCGGTTGGCGGGCATGTCGCTTGCTCTGGCCCAGTATCTCGACAGCCAGCAGGGCCCGAGTCGGGTCGCTGAAGCGGATCTGCTCTTCCGCGTCTCGGCGCTCTTGGACCTCGCCATGAGTGACGTCCAGGGTATTTTTGCGTCCCCTGCCCCGACCCCTTCGTTGATGCGATCACTGTTCGAGTTGCAGGGCCAGTGGGCCGGCATCATCAGGGTGGACTGGGAGGTGTCGATCGAGGCCGAGTCGCGGTTCGCCGACAACCCCGCCCTCGTCCAGGCCGTGGCCGGCATCGTCTCGGATGCCGCCCACAACGCCAGCCGATACGCCCGGGCTACCGATGTGATGTGCCGGATCTTCGTCGTCGATCGGGTGGTTGAGCAGATCTGCGTGGAGGCGATCGACAACGGACTCGGCCCGGCTGCGGTCTCGGCTGTCGACGGGGCACATCGCCGAATCGAGGAGCGCGGGGGAGTCTGGGAGTTGCGAGCCGGCGCCGTCGAGGGGTCGGTCCTCACCGTCGAGGTCCCTTCCGCGGCTCGCGTCGACACACGTGTCGACCAATTGCTGCTCGAAATCACCTGACCGCTAGCCTTCGAAGGGGCAGTGGAAGGTTAGTCATGTGACAGTGGAGCGTTCTTGGGGTGATCTCATCGGAAACCGGTGGGCGACGTCACCGCTCATGTGCGCCGTTGCATCGGTGCCCCTCCTGTCGGGGGCCCTCTTGCGTAATGAGCGGTATTTCTCAGGTGAGCCGCTCGTGCTCGTTGCCCTCGCACTGTCGATGGTTGCATCGGCATCGCTGGTCATCCTGGCCGTCGGCAACCTTCGCAAGCCGGGACGATTGTTTGAGAATCTGGGTACCGTTGGCGTCGTCGCGACATGGTTCGCGGCGAGTTGTCTCGCGGCGGTCGTGGGCCAGGGATTCAATCGCGTGGCCACGTACCCGTCGGGGGAGGGGCTCTCCGCTCGGCTGCTGATCGTGTGCGTCTACTTCCCCATCATTTTCGGCTTGGCCACGACTGTGATCGCGCTCGTCGATCGTCGGCAGAACGACCTCTGGCGCACGCGGAGGGCGCTGGAGCACACGCAGACAGCCAGGGAACAGGCACGGACACTGGCTGTCCAGCAGCAGGAGGCCCTGGCGGCGGCCATCGAATCGGTGGTGATGAGGGAGCTCGACGGCCTCGCACGCCTGGCAGCGACATTGACGGACGAGTCGGCGCAGCGGGCCCTTGAGGACCTGCAGGTGCAGGTGTCGGAATTCTCCGAGATCGTCATACGCTCGGCCAGTCACGAGGTATCAACGAGCCCTCTGCCCCGCACCCCGGAATTCGTCGATGGGGGAGGCGGCCAGGGCATTGACATCCGGGCGCTCTTCGACCTCTTCTGCTCGTCGCGGATTACGGCCACCATGGGCATCCCTGCGATCGCCGTCCTGGCGATGTTTCAGACGACGCTCGGTTGTCTGGGGCGTAGCGGCCTGGTGTTCGGCACGTTCGCGGTCGTCCTGCTCCTGGGCCTTGCGGCCGGTAAGTTCCCGTACTTTTCTTCAGTCCGGCGCCGTCTCGCGCTCACGCTGCTCACCTATGCAGCCTTGATCCTGGCGTTCAAGTGGAGTTCAACGACGGAACTGCTGACCTGTGAGTGGCAGGGGCCGATCGGGCGATTCGGCGTCGGTCTGGGCGTTGTCCTGCTCGTGGGCCTGTCGATGGCCCAGGAGGCGAACCGGCGCGCCATGCTGTCGGGCCAGGCCCTTCGGGTCAGCATCGACGCAGCGGAGCGCCAGACGAGCGAGTTCGAGCGCGCAACGGTACGCACGCGAGACCAGGTTGCTCTCGTCCTGCACGGATCCGTGCAGGGTCGGCTCGCAGCAGCCTCCCTTGCCCTGCGGGCGCACCTTGACGCCGTCTCCGCCGGCGGCAAGCCCGACCAGACGCTGCTGCTCATGCGGGTAACCGGCCTCCTGGAACGGGCACGAAACGACGTGAACGAGATCTTCGCCGATTCGTCCGCTCCTCCGGACCTTGGTCGAGCTCTCGGGGCGATCCGCAGTCAGTGGTCGGGCCTCCTGCGGATCAGCTGGAGCATGCCGGACGATGTGGGCCTGTGGCTGACCAGCCGCCCCGACGTCGTCGAGTCCGTCGTGGAGGTCGTGCAAGAGGCCGTCACGAACGCGAGTCGGCACGGGCGGGCCACCGAGATCTCGCTCACCTTCACGATGCCGGACCCGATCGGATCAGCCATCTGCGTCGAGGCGATCGACAACGGGACCGGCCCAGCGCCCCTGGGCAACGCTGGCCTGGGGTCATCGCGCATCCGTGAGAGCGGCGGCGAGTGGACCCTGATGGCCAATTCGCGCGGCGGCTCCATCCTCGTCGTGCGGCTGCCGGTGGGCGCGGATCTCGCGCACTGAAGCACCCAATGCGAGAATCCCGATGGGTGGGGATCCATGGGTGTGCGTCGACCCTCGCCGGTAGTGGACCCTGCGCAATGAGCGGCGGTAACGGCATCGGCGAGGACGACAGCTGCGGGGACGACAGCGTCAAGCGGTGCGCCACACTTGGGATGAGGGGAGGGGAACAGATGGCCGACGAGTTCGCAGTTCGGGAGTTCTCTGCCAAGGTCGTGGTGGTCGAGGACGAGGAGTTCACTCGCACGATCCTCACCGATTCCCTCACCGCAGCGGGCATGATCGTCCGCTCTGCTGCCTCAGTTGCCGAAGCCCTCGACGTGCTCCTCGACTTCGAGCCGCACGCCGTGGTGACCGACCTTCACCTCGGGCCGGGCCCGGACGGGGCAGACCTTCTCGACCGCCTCGACCGCGATCTTCCATGGGTCGGTCAAGTCGTACTGTCATCGCACGCATCGGCCCAGGCAGCGCTCGGGAGCGAGCGCCGCATCCCCGAGCGAGCCGTCTACCTGGTGAAATCGCGCATCACCTCGCTGTCGGAGGTTCAGCAGGCGATCACCGACTCAATCACCCGCACGACCACCGGCGGGCACCTGCGGGGTGACGACGATGACGATCGCATCGAGCTCAGCTCATCGCAGGGCGACGTCCTGCGCCTTATCGCCGAGGGCCTGTCGAATGCGGCGATTGCGGCGCGGCGCGAGACGACCCTCCGATCCACCGAGAGCCTCGTGGCGCGCACCTTCGCCACCCTCGGGTTGTCGAGCGACCCGAATGTCAACGCGCGAGTGCTCGCCGTTCGCATGTGGCAGCAGGGCAGGATCGTCATCCGCGAGCGCCAGTGACCGATGAGCGCCCAGCCCTGGCTCCTGACATACTCCACGCCATGACCGCGACCGATCAGCCCGCACCCCTCGCCCCCTGGTATTCGCGACGGCCTCAATGCCTTGCGATCACTGCCGTGATCGTCGTTGCCTGCCTCGGGGTCATGGGCGCGGCTATCCGGTATATCGCCGATGGCACGGGCGCGCTGGTGCCCTACCTCATGCTGCTGACCGCTCCGGTCCTTGCCATCTACTACGTGTGGTTCCTCAACTTCTACGAGCACCCGACGGAGGGCGCATGAGGCACGGCTGGCAGCGACGCATCGCCGGGGCAGTCACTGCGGGAGGGCTCATCGCCGTTCTTGCAGCCTGCTCGACGAGCGAGCCCGAGACAACGAGCGTGCCGGCGGAGGACGTCGCAACCGCAATCATCGAGCAGTTCGGGCCGAGCCTGGACGGCACGGGGGTCTCGATCGAACAGGTTGCCTGCCCGCAGGAACTCCTCGGCGTGGCCGGCACTCAACTCACGTGCTCGCTC
>WLND01000110.1 GCA_009726075.1 Actinomycetota bacterium | reverse complement strand
CGGCGGGCAGACTCGCCAGTTCGACGAGTTTGCGGGTCAGGCGGGTATCGAGATCGGTCCGGTGCTCATCACCCCCAAGGACCTGGTGTCGAGTGCCGTCGGCATCATCCTCATCGCCTTGACGACGTTCTGGCTGCTTCGCACGAAGGCGGGCAAGGCCACCCGTGCGGTCGCCGACAATCCCGCACTCGCGTCAGCCTCGGGCATCGAGGTCGAGAAGGTCATCAGTACGGTCTGGGTGCTCGGGGCCGGGCTCGCGGCGTTCTCCGGCGTCATGATCGGTCTTCAGGCAGGGGTGAGCTGGTACATGGGCTTCCAGATCCTCCTGCTCGTCTTCGCTGGCACAGTGCTCGGCGGCCTCGGCACCGCCTTCGGCGCCATCCTCGGATCACTCATCGTCGGGGTCCTCATCCAGTTGTCGACACTGATCATCCCGACCGAACTGAAATACGTAGGCGCGCTCGTCGTGCTGATTCTCATCCTTCTCGTCCGACCTGAGGGCATCCTCGGTCGCCGCGAGCGGATCGGTTAAGGGGACACGACATGGACTGGATGACTGTTTTCCAAAACTCCTTCACGCAGATGATCGGCGTTTCGGCGATCATCTACTGCCTCGCGGCGCTCGGCCTGAATATCCAATTCGGCTACGCGGGGCTCCTGAACTTCGGACAGGCCGGCTTTGCGGCCATCGGTGCGTACGCAATCGCCGTCACGGTTGCGACCCTGGGTCTGCCACTGCTGCTGGCCCTTGCACTGGCCATCGTGGGCGCTGTGATCTTCGCTTTGATCCTCGGCATCCCGACCCTGCGCCTGCGCGCCGACTACCTCGCCATCGTGACCATCGCGGCTGCCGAGATCATTCGGCAGGTTGCCAGGTCGGTCTCGCTCAACGACTACCTCGGCGGCTCCGACGGCATCACCGGCAAGTACGCCGCAGACTGGTACGCGCTGAACCCGTTCCCGGCCGGGATCGACACAGCGCTCATCCGGTTTAGCAAGAACGACCTGTGGGTCGTCCTCAATGGCTGGGTCGTCGTGGCCATCGTCGTCCTCCTCACGTGGCTGCTCATGCGGTCGCCATGGGGCCGCGTCCTGAAGTCGATTCGTGAGGACGAGGATGCCGTCCGCAGCCTCGGCAAGAACGTCTACCTCTACAAGATGCAGGCGCTCACGCTCGGCGGTGTCATCGGAGCATTTGCGGGCGTCATCTTCGCTGTCGCGGCGCAGTCCGTCCAGCCCGATAACTACTCCACCACCCTCACGTTCTTTGCCTATGCCGTCCTCATTCTCGGCGGGGCCGCCCGCGTCTTCGGTCCGGTCGTCGGCGCGATGATCTTCTGGTTCCTGCTGGTCTTCGTGGGCCAGGCGCTGAACAATGCTGTGAAGGCCGGCTACATCTCGACCGACATCCTGCGCACTGATCAAGTGGGTCAGGTGCAGTTCATGCTCGTCGGCGTCGGCCTCATGGCCCTCATGATCTTCCGTCCTCAGGGCATCTTCGGAGACAAGAAGGAGTTGGCTCTCGATGAGCGATAGCACGCCGTCAAGCCGGGTTCAAGCCGCGACAGTCAAGGCTGTCCTCGAATCGGTGAACCCCACGCCAGGTGCACCCAAGCCGGACCCCATCTTCGTCGGCGACGACATCACCCGCTCGTTTGGCGGGCTGGTCGCCGTCAACGTCGAGCACGTCGAGGTGCAGCGAGGCTCCATTACGGCCCTGATCGGTCCCAACGGAGCCGGCAAGACGACGTTCTTCAACGTCATCACCGGCTTCGATCCGCCGAACACCGGCGTGTGGTCATTTCAGGGCTCCTCCCTCGCGGGAACCCCGGCGTACAAGGTGGCGCGCGAGGGAATGGTGCGTACCTTCCAGCTCACGAAGGTCCTCAACAAGCTCACGGTGCTCGAGAACATGCGGCTCGGCGCCCAGGGCCAGACCGGCGAAGGTCTCTTCAAGGCGTTGATCCCCGGTCTCTGGCGCAAGCAAGAGCAGGAGATCACCGAGCGGGCGCTCGGCATGCTCGATCAGTTCAACCTCATTCACCTCAAGGACGAGTTCGCCGGCGCCCTTTCTGGCGGACAGCGCAAGCTGCTCGAGATGGCACGAGCAATGATGTCCAATCCCACGATGCTCATGCTCGATGAGCCCATGGCAGGAGTGAACCCCGCGCTGACCCAGTCGCTCCTCGAGCACATCAAGGAGCTTCGCGAAAGCGGCATCACGATCTTCTTCGTCGAGCACGACATGGACATGGTCCGCGACATCAGCGACTGGGTCATCGTCATGGCCCAGGGTTCGATCATCGCCGAGGGACCGCCCAATGTGGTGATGCGCAACACTGCGGTGATCGACGCCTACCTCGGGGCTCACCACGACGTAGCCCTGACTGAATCGGGCGAGTCCTTGACCCAACCGAGCGTTCCCCTGACCCAGAGCGAGGAATCATGAGCGAGGCAACTGCTCCGCACACCGAGGTCCCCCCGCATCAGGTACCGCTGCTCAACGCGGTCGATGTGGAGGCAGGCTACTTCCCCGGCGTCAACATCCTCAACGGCATGACCCTGCATGCCGAACAGGGCGAGCTCGTCGGCATCATCGGGCCGAACGGTGCCGGCAAATCAACGTTCCTCAAGGCGGTCTTCGGGCTTGTCGGCGTACGGTCCGGAACGATGGCCCTCCATGGCCAGGACATCACCGGGCTACGGGCCGATGAGCTCGTCCGACGCGGTGTCGGGTTCGTCCCGCAGACGAACAACGTCTTCCCCTCGCTCACCATCGAGGAGAACCTCCAGATGGGTGTCTATCAGGAGCCCAAGAAGTTCCCGGAGCGCTTCGACATGGTCACGACCCTGTTCCCGATGCTCGGCGAGCGACGTAAGCAGCGCGCTGGCTCCCTGTCAGGCGGAGAGCGCCAGATGGTGGCCATGGCACGCGCTCTCATGATGAGCCCGAGCCTCCTCCTCCTCGACGAGCCAAGTGCCGGCCTCTCCCCCGCCCTGCAAGACGAGGTGTTCCTGCGGGTGCGCGAGATCAACGCGACCGGCGTGACCATCGTCATGGTCGAGCAGAACGCCCGGCGGTGCCTGCAGATCGTCGATCGCGGTTACGTCCTCGATCAAGGGCGCAACGCATACGAGGGCACCGGACGCGAACTCGCCAACGACCCCAAGGTCATCGAGCTCTACTTGGGGTCGCTCTCCCAGGCATAGCCGAGTCTTGACAGCTCAGAACCGGCCAAGGATCGGCGCAACAATCACTTTGACGATCATCGCGGCGGGGTACACCAGCGCGTAGGAGAGGCTGACTCGCGAATCTGATGCGGTCGCTTCGTCTGCGTATGCGAGCACCGCAGGCTGGGTCTGGGCCCCCGCAAGGACGCCGGCGAGCCGCGGTCCGGTGATTCTGGCAGCAAACGGGCCCGCCAGGAGGATGGTCGCAGCGGTGGCAGTCGTCACGGCGACACCGACCAGGACCAGTTGCAGGCCGATCGGTCCGGACAACGTGGTCACCATGGCCGCGCCGGCGTTGGTGCCCGCGTACGCGAGAAACATCATGATGCCGAGTTGAGACAGTGTCGATGACACGGCGTGAGGCAATGTCCAGAGCACCGGCCCCGTCCGCCCGGCCCTCCCGGCCATGAGACCCACGAGCAGCGGCCCCCCTGCGATGCCGAGGGCGAATTGGGATCCGCCCGGGAGCGGGAACTCGATGATGCCAAGGAGTAGGCCCAGGGTTACCCCCAACGCAAGTGACGTGATCGAAAACGCCGATGTCCCCTTCTCCGAGTCTCCGAGGAAGGCTGCAACGTCGGCCATCCGCTCCCTCGGGGCGACAACACGAACTCGATCGCCGAGTTGGAGCACGAGGTCATCGGTCGCCAGGAGATCGATATCCCCTCGCCGCACCCTCGTGGCGGTGGCCCCAAACCGCCGGCGTAGCCGCAACGACGCAAGACTCTGCCCAACCACCGTCCGGTCCGAGACGGCGATGCGCCGGTAGTCGATCGTCGAGCGATCCAAGGTGAGTGCCACGGTGGACGGATGCCCGACGTCGGCCACGAACCGCTCGACGCTCTCGGGCGCGCCGACCACCGACACGATGTCGCCTCGTACCGGCTGGTCGCCATCGGTTGCCACGCTGACCTCGCCGGGATGCGCGGGCACATCGCCGCGCATGATCCGTGAGAAAACGACGCCATGGCCGTACCGTTCGGACAACGCGCCGAGGTCCGGCAACCCGGCTACTTCGATTCGCACCGTCAGGGCCGTCAGGGCGGGCGGTACGCCGTCACCGGGGGCCAACTGAGGTGCGGCCTTCGTCGAACCCAAGCGCAGCGAGATCGCTGCGGCAGCGAGCATGCCGAGAACGCCGAAGAGATAGGTGACCGAGTACCCGACGGTGGGGAGGTCAGAGTTCCAGACCTCGCTCGCTGCGGCGAGCGCCGGGGTGTTGGTGAGTGCTCCGGCGTAGATGCCAGACAGGACCGGGCCAGACAGGCCGAGCCCCCGGGCCACCAGGACCGTGCAGCCCGCGCCCACGGCGAGCGCCGCGAATACGACGATCAGGACCCTCCCGCCTGCCCTCAGGGTTGCGAAGAAGGACGGGCCGGCCCCAAGGCCGATGACATAGGCGAACACCGCCAGCCCGAAGGTTCCGAGGACCTGAGGAACCCGCAGCCGGTCGTCGAAGGCCGAAAACGCAAGTGCCGTGAACAGGACGGCCGCCGGTCCCAGGGCAAAGCCCTTCACTCGAACGGCCCCGATTGCACCGCCAATGGCGAGAATCACCATGAGCAGCATGATGGGTTGGTCTGCCGCGACATCGGCGAGATTCCCCAGGATGTCGTTGACCGTCATGGCGCCTGCATGCACACCATTGTGCTCCGGCAAGGGCCCGCGATGCGCCTGCTCGTGGCTGTCTCGCCCGGTGAAAACCGAGCTGGCCGCCCGAGCGACACGCAGCAGGGGCCGATCCCCCTCGGGATCGGCCCCTGCCGTGTCGTACTAAGCCAGTTCAGTCATCGACCTCAGGAGGTCGGGACGGTACCGGTGACGAACTCGTCGAGCTTCGGCACGTACTTGTCGTTTGCCTCGTACTCGTAGACGCCCATCGTTGCGATGCTCGGGTCGCCATTCTCGGCGAACTCGATCGGGCCGGAGACGCCCTCGTAGTTGATGTTCGTACCCGCATCGAGGAGTGCCTTGCAGGATGCGAAGTCAGAGCAAGCCTCGCCGTCCTTGGAGACATCCATGAGTGCTGCGGCAACTGCCACACCATCGCAGGACTTGGCGGCTTCCATGCCAAGCGCGATGAGGTTGACGGCGTCGTAGGACTCCGGTGCGTACGAGAAGTCGGTCAGGTCGGGGTTGACCTCGAGCAGTGATGCCTGGAAGGCCTCAGTTGCTGCGGCGCCGGGCAGGGTGCCCTTGGTGCCGACCATGATGCCCTTGGGCAGGTCCTTGAAGGCCTCCTGTGACAGGTTGCCGTCAACGAGGTACAGCGGAACCGAGTCCGGGCCGATGCCCTGCTTGATGAGCTCCTGGATGATCTTGACCGACTCTTCGAAGCCGATCACGGCGATTGCCTGCGGCTTGCTCGCCTTGAGCTTGCCGACCTCGGCGCTGAACTCAGCGGCCTGCGGGTTGTAGATGATCTTCTCGGTGACGGTGCCACCGCCCGCGGTGAAGTTCTTGTCGAGCGCATCGGCCAGGCCGGTGCCGTAGGCATCATCGAGAGCCAGGATGCCGGCCTTCTCGACGCCTGCATCGAGCATGAGCGAGCCGAGCACGGCGCCCTGGAAGAGGTCGGACGGGGCAGTACGGAAATACAGGCCGTTGTCCGCGTAGTCCGACAGGGTCGGCGAGGTGTTGGCCGGCGAGAAGTGGATGACGCCGGCGCCGGTGATCTTGTCGATGACGGTGAGCGACACGCCCGAGGACGCCGCGCCGATGATCGCGGTGACGCCGGCAGCGATGTGGCTGTCAGCAGTCTGCGATGCAATATCGGTGCTGGTATCGCCCGAGTCGCCCGCGAGGGTCTCGAGCGGGGCACCCATGACGCCGCCGGATGCGTTGATCTGCGACACAGCGAGATCGACACCGGCGAACTCGGGTGGGCCGAGGAACGCGAGGTTGCCCGTCTGCGGCAGCATCGTGCCGATCTTGCAGGCTGCCGAGGTGGCCGTGCTGGCTGCGGTGCTAGCTGCCGTGCTTGCTGCCGTGCTTGCAGCTGGTGCT
>WLND01000011.1 GCA_009726075.1 Actinomycetota bacterium | reverse complement strand
CTCCTGTCCCTCGATGTCGCCGTGGCCTGCCCCTCGCACGACGACGCCGAAGGCGCCCGTCCGCCGAGATCTCAGCCACTCGGCCAGCGCACCCTGTCGATTGCAGCGGCTCGGCGGGGCGCAGACGCAGAACATGGGCAGCTGGCCGATCCGGGGCCAGGCTCGTTCGATCGATCGGGTCGGCGATTCGACGCCGTCGACCAGTACGAGGCCACGGACGAATGCTCCAGCGTCAAGCAGGTGGGCGGCGATGCCCGACCCCGCCGCCGCACCCGCCGAATGCCCGACGACTACCAGGGGAAGACGCGGATCCCCGATCGCCTCGGCGATCGAACGTGCTGCACGAGCCAGTACCGAAGGGCGGTTCATCGATGCGACTGGCGACAGCGAGGCCAGATGCGGCCGGACGACCATGACCCCTGCATCGACGAACCGGCCGGCCAGAAGATCGAGGTGCCGTGGATGCCGGGTGAAACCATGGAGCAGCAGCACGGCGCCCCGTGCGCGCGCGACTGTGTCGATGGTGACCCGGACGCCGTCGAACGCGGTGTCTTCCGACATGCGTCGATGCTCCCATAGGAGCCGGATTCCCCGTAGCCTTACGGCATGGATGAACTCGCTGGCGAGCAGAACACCCCCGAAACGTCCACGATCGCCGAATCCGACCCGGCAGTATCACCTCCGCACGCATCACTGCCGGAAGCCTCACTCCCTTCGGCCGCACTCCCAACCGAGCCGGCAGCCTTCGTGCGAACCTCAACGGTCGCCGAGCGCGAGGCAGCGGGCCGAGGCGCCCGAATCCACCGACCACGCACCAGCATCGCGGGCTTTATGCCGGCAGCCTCGCGACCGAACCCCGTGGTCCTGCTCGAGGGGCAGGAGACCGTGCGGATGCCGGCTCTCCTCCCACTGCGCCACGAGCGCATGTCTGCATCCCCGTTCACGTTCTATCGAGGCAGCGCTGTCATCATGACGGCCGATCTCGCCTCGATGCCGGACACCGGTCTTGTCACCCAACTCTGCGGCGACGCGCACCTGTCGAACTTCGGCCTGTTCGCGGCCCCGGACCGCAGCGTGATCTTCGACGTGAACGATTTCGACGAGACCAACCCCGGCCCGTTCGAGTGGGATGTCCTGCGACTGTCGACGTCGTTCGTCCTCGCGGGCCGCGATCTGGGTCTCGGGGACGCCGAGTGCAGCGCCGCGGCATCCGGAGCCGCGAGCGCCTATCGACTGCAGATGCAGAAGTACGCCCAGATGGCCGACCTGGCGATCTGGTACGACCGGGTCGGAGTCGATGTGCTGATCGAGTGGGCCAAGGAGCAGGACACGCCCGACGCCCAGCGGCGGATCGAGCGAGGCGTGAGCAAGGCCCGCAGCCGTGATGCGTGGTCAGCGGTCGAGAAGATGACCGAGATGATCGGCGACCGACGCCAGTTCAAGGACCTCCCGCCCCTGCTCATGCGCATTCCACTCGACGACCGGCTCGCGGCCCGCATCAATGCCCTGCTCATGCAGTACAAGCAGACCCTGCCCCACGACCGGCAGGTGCTCCTCAATCGCTACGAGGTCGTCGACCTCGGCCATAAGGTCGTCGGGGTCGGGAGCGTTGGGCTCCTCGCGTTCGTCGTCCTCCTTCAGGGACGTGATGAGAACGACCTGCTCGTCCTCCAGGTAAAGCAGGCGGTGGCCAGCGTCCTCGAACCCGTCACCTCCGTATCGGCCGAGGTCATGAGCGGCCAGCGGGTCGTCTACGGCCAGCAACTCATGCAGGCCGCGTCCGACGTCTTCCTCGGATGGATTCGGGGCCCGGGAGGCCGCGACTACTACATCAGGCAACTGCGCGACATGAAGTTTGCGCCGGATCCGGCAAGTCTCGACGCATCGAGCCTCGCCGGGTATGCAACCATCTGCGGACGTACCCTTGCCCGCGGGCATGCCCGAGGTGGCGACGCTGTCGCGATTGCCACCTACCTCGGGTCCAGCACGAAGTTCGACCGAGCCGTGCGCGACTTCTCCCTCACCTACGCCGATCAGGTCGCACGCGACTTCGCTGCCTATCAGGCGGCCATCGCGTCCGGCAGCGTCCATGTCGCGGCCCCGGGCGAGGGGGCCAACTACCGATTCACGGTGACAGCGGCAGGCGGGTTCGATATCGAGTCGTCCGGGATGTCGCCGGCCACGCCGGCTGCAGGCTGAGGTGACGTCACGGGTCGGCACCGACCCGCATCCTCGGACCGGGCACCTCGCAGGCTCCTCCGCCACGAGCCTGCTTGAAGACCTGGCGGCTGGCCGAACAACGGCAACGGCCCTGACCGAGGCAGTCCTCGAGCGCATCGGGGCCATCGACGCACCGGGAACCGACGTCTCCTTGCGCTCGGTCATCGCAACGTCGCCTGACGCCCTGGCCGAAGCCCGAGCCCGCGACGCTGACCGGGCCGCCGGCGCACCGGGCGGGCCCCTCCAGGGACTGCCCACGCTGATCAAGGACAACATCGAGGCCATCGGGCTGCCCGCCACCGCCGGATCCCTTGCGCTGCAGGGCCGAGCAGTCGCGTCCGACTCACCGGTGGTGGTCCGACTGCGCGCCGCGGGCGCGATCATCGCCGGCTCGACAAACCTGTCGGAGTGGGCCAACTTCAGGTCGCCGAACTCGACGAGCGGCTGGTCGGCCGTCGGCGGCATCACCGGCAACCCGTGGGCCCTCGATCGGAGCGCTGGCGGTTCGTCAGCCGGATCAGGTGCCGCTGTCGCCGCCGGCCTCGTCCCCTTTGCCGTCGGAACTGAAACAAACGGCTCGATCACCTGCCCCGCATCGCTCAATGGCGTCGTCGGGCTCAAGCCCACCGTTGGGTCGGTCCCGGCCACCGGCATCGTCCCGATTGCCGGCAGCCAGGATGTCCCGGGGCCGCTCGCCCGATGCGTGCTCGATGCGGCGCTGCTGTTCGAGGTCATGAGCGCCACATCCGGCGCCATCGAAGCCTGCACCGCAGGGTCTGCCCGCAGCGTCCGCGTCGGTGTCGCCCACGCATGGCTCACCGGCCACGCAGCGACCGACGCACTGTTCGAGGCGGCACTTGCCGTGCTCGGGCCTAACGTGGCAGGGGTGAATGACGTCCGCGTACCGGCGCTGACATTCGATGTGCGGCAGGACCAGACCGACGTGCTCGTGGGCCAGATGTCCGACGACCTCGGGGCATACCTGGCCGCCCGACCCGGGCTGGGCGTCCGAAGCCTTCACGACCTCGTTCAATTCAATGTGGACCATGCGGCAACTGAGCTTGCCTTCTTCGGCCAGGAGTACCTCGAGCAGTCTGCCGCCAGCGAGGGGCGGGCATCGGCCTCGTACCAGGCCGCCCGCGATCGCAATGTCCGATGGGCCAGGGACCTGTGCTTCGCGCCAGCGCTCGAGCTCGGCATCGACGTCATCGTCGCCCCGGCCTATGCCCCGTCCTGGAAGTCAGACCTGGTGCACGGAGACTTCATCACCGGCGGCGGCGATATCTGCACCCCGGCCGCGATCCTCGGCTGGCCGATCCTCACCGTCCCGATGGGCCTGGCCGACGGGCTCCCGGTGGGCCTCGCCCTCACCGGCCCCGCCAACTCCGAGGCACGGCTCCTCGCCGTCGGCAGGGCCATCGAGGTGGCCCTTGACCTCCGCAGCCGGGGTCTGGATCAGCCGACCTGGAATCCCGCGGCCCGCGGCTAATCCGCCGGCAGGTGGTGCATGCCTGTGCGCACGGAGCAGCGCGAGCCGCATATCGAAGCCATCTCGGTGGCCCGCCTCAGCCGCCAACGAGTACGAGACGCCGCCCGCGAGCTCGTGGGGCGAATGCTGGATCTGGTCATTCGCTGGGACACCGGTGAATTCCGTGGTCACGCTCGTCGGCGCGGGCCTGGTACTGCTTCCTGGAGCACCGCTCGTCCCAATCCTCGTGACCACCCAGGTCGTGAACTCGGTGCTACTCCTGCCGATCCTCGCGGTCGCCTGCTGTGTCCTCGCACTGTGCGTCCTGCTGGCCGCGCGGTACACGGCATGAGGCGAAACGACCTCACGCGGCTCCGTGGATGCCCGAGGTGTTCGAGATTCGACGCGCCTCGGTCAGGCAGGGTGGGCGACGATGCGCATGTACAGCTTCGTCCGGTCGCTCGCCTTCAGCTTGATCCGATAGCGGCCGGTGTTCTGGAAGCGCAAGGCCGGAAGCGACGCGACACCCTGACGCCCGGCACGGACACTCCCTGCTGGGATCCACGACCCGTTGATCCGCACGAACACGCGATACGCAGTTCGCGGAGTGAGGTTGCGCACGCGGGGCGCGACGAGTCGGTTCAGGGGGGCACGCACGGTCTGCTTCTTGATCGGGAGCGACGTGGCGCCGGCGGCTGCCCGCGTCACCTTCAGGCGCGAAAAGTCGCCAGACCGGACGAGCCACACTCCACCACCGAGATGGACGCCGGCTGGCGCCACCGCCGCGCCCGGGGATCGGGTCACGACGACCGTGGTCGTCTTCGTGTGATTATCGGCCGTCGTCACCACGGTCGTGATCGTGTTCGGACCGGTAGCCAGGGGGATCTCCCCTGAGGTGCCACCCGCCGGCACGACCGCGCCATTGACCCGTATGGTGACCAACGCCGACGACCCGGTCGGCGTGACGGTAATCGCTTTCGTGGCATCCGGCACCGTCGCGGTGTACTCGGTGATGCCCGAGGCGAAGGCCGGGCTCAGGCTCCCACTGCTCAGGCGAAGCCCCATGAGATCGACCTCCGAGGAGCGCTTCACCGTCACCGTGTATCGCTTGAGGGAGAGGTCCTGCGCGCGAACAACGATCGAGATGTCGTTTTCGCCGACGGCAAGGTCGATCGGGTCCGATGGGGTCCCCGGGGCGACGGACGAGCCGTTGACCTTCACCGTCGAGGATGCCGCCGAGGGAGTCGGGCTCAGGGTGATGGTGTCCGCCGAGAAGGGAACCTCGGCACTGTAGAGGGTCGTGGCCTTCGCGAATACCGGAGCCAGTTGACCGACGCTCAACTTCAGGCCCGAGAGGTCAGGGTCGGCGGGCGTCGAACGCTGGACAGTCACGGTGTACGTGCGCTGCGTGACGCCATTGCCCGCGGTCACGACCGTGGTGATGGCATTGGCGCCGACCGTCAGGGCGATTGCCGGGGATGCCGACCCCGACACAACCGCCGAGCCATTGACGGTCACCTTGGCCCCCGGGGCGGCCGTGGGGGTCACGGTAAGAGTGGCCGTCGTGTTCGTCACGACCGAGGTGTAGGTCATGATCCCCGAGTCAAAGGACGGGGCCAGGGCCCCTGAGGAGAGCGCCAGCAGGTCGAGCGAGGCATCCGAGGAGAGCGCTAGTGCAGGGGGCGCCTGGAACGACGCCATGACACCACAGCACAGCACCATCGGCAGAGCCATCGCCAGCGCTCGTCCCCTGCGTCCGCGCATCACGCCCCCTCCCGCACCAATCCACTCATGTCAATAGCAAAGTAGCCAAACGACACGCCGAGACAACAACCCTCGAGCCAAAAGCATCGGGATTCCCTCATTCCGGCGAAATCACCTCCTGAGGCGCGCGAATCTGCCAGCATCAGGCGAACGGAAATTGCGGGCCTGCACGTGCCCAGCGCTGCCCGATCAGAAGGAGTCCTCAATGTTCATCAGTCCGCTCGCCGACGTCGATATTCCCGATGTGCCGCTCACCGATTACGTCCTTGCCCGGGCGGACGAACTCGGCGACAAGCCGGCGCTCGTCGATGGCGCCTCCGGCCGCACGCTGACGTATGCGGGCCTCGCATCGGCCGTGCGGTCCCTGGCCGGCGGGCTTATCGCGCAGGGTTTCCAGAAGGGCGACGTTCTGGCCCTGATGTCGCCGAATGTCCCCGAATTCGCCATCGTCTTCCACGGCGTCGCCGCTGCCGGCGGCGTCATCACGACGATCAACCCGACCTACACCGCGCCTGAGATACACAAGCAGCTCGTCGATTCCGGTGCCACCCTCATGGTCACCGTCGGTCCGCTCCTGCCGCTTGCCAGTGCCGCAGCCGAAGGTACGTCCGTCCGGGAGATCTACGTCCTCGGGGAGGCCGAGGGAGCCACGCCCGTCACGGCACTGTTCGGCGCACCGCTCGCAGCCCACGTGCCGGTGAAGGCCGGCGACTTAGTCGTCCTCCCCTATTCGTCGGGCACCACCGGCGTCAACAAGGGAGTGCTGCTCACCCACCGCAACCTCATCGCCAACGTCGCGCAGGTGCTCTCGGCAGCCAATGTGCGCGAGGACGAGATCTTTATCGCGGTGCTGCCCTTCTTCCACATCTATGGCATGCAAGTGCTCATGAACACGGGCCTGCGTGCCGGCACCACCATCATCACGATGCCGCGGTTCGACCTCGTGGAGTTCCTGCGCCTCCATCAGGAGTACGGGGTCACCCGGTCGTTCGTGGCCCCGCCCATCGTCGTCGCCCTCGCCAAGCACCCGATCGTTGACGACTACGACCTCTCGAAGCTCGAGCAGGTCTTCTCCGGTGCCGCTCCGCTGTCCGCTGAGCTCTCTCTCGAGGCCGGAGCCCGGCTCGGGTGCGAGATCGTCCAGGGGTTCGGCATGACCGAGCTCTCGCCCGTCTCGCACCTCACCCCGCCCGGCATGTTCAAGCCCGGCTCCTGCGGCGTCACGGCCCCGAACACCCAGAGCCGGATCGTGGATCCGGAGACGGGCGCCGACCTCGGTGTCGACCAGAGCGGCGAGTTGCTCGTTCGAGGACCCCAGGTCATGGATGGGTACCTCAACAACCCGGAGGCGACCGCAAGCACGATCGATGCAGACGGCTGGCTGCGTACCGGCGATATCGGCTACATCGACTCCGATGGGCATCTGTTCATCGTCGATCGCCTCAAGGAACTCATCAAGTACAACGGGTTCCAGGTGCCGCCGGCCGAACTCGAAGCGCTCCTCCTCACGCACCCGGCCGTCGCCGATGCGGCAGTTGTCGGACGACCTGACGAGTCGGCGGGTGAGATCCCGGTGGCCTACGTCGTCCTGCGCGAGGAAGGCATGGCAAGCGCCCAGGAGATTCAGGACTATGTCGCCGGGCAGGTCGCCCACTACAAGCAGATCCGGGAGGTCGTGTTCATCGACGCCATTCCGAAGTCGGCCTCCGGCAAGATCCTGCGCCGCCTGCTGCGCGACGCATAGCGCCGGTCATCTAGAAGGGCGTCGGGATGTGCCGTAGCGGCAGGTCCGGCTGAACGTAGTCACCAGCCTTCTGCCGATCGGGCAGCACGACATCGCGCTCCGCAAGGGGCTCGTACGGCACTCGACTGAGCAGATGGCTGATGATGTTCAGGCGTGCGCGCTTCTTGTCGTCCGCTTGCGCCACGTACCAGGGCGCCCAGGCGTTGTCAGTCGAGGCGAACATCGCATCGCGCGCCCTCGAGTAGTCGTACCAGCGGCTATATGAGAGCAGGTCCATGTCCGAGAGCTTCCAGACCTTCCGCGGGTCGTCGATGCGGCTCTCGATGCGCCGACCCTGCTCGTCCTGACCGACCTCGAGCCAGTACTTGAGCAGCAGGATGCCGGAATCGACCATCGCCTTCTCGATCCCGGGAGCCATCTCCAGGAAACGCTCGGTCTGCTCCGGGGAGCAAAAGCCCATGACCCGCTCGACGCCCGCGCGGTTGTACCAACTGCGATCGAAGATCACGACCTCGCCTGCTGCCGGCAGGTGCGGGACGTAGCGCTGCAGGTACATCTGCGATCGCTCGCGTTCGGTTGGGGCCGGCAGGGCGACCACCCGGAAGACCCGTGGGCTCACGCGCTCCACGATCCGCTTGATCGTGCCGCCCTTGCCTGCGGTGTCGCGCCCTTCGAAGACGATGCAGACCTTCGCACCCGTCGCCTTGACCCACTCCTGCATCGCCACGAGCTCGGCCTGCAGCACAGCGAGTTCGCGTTCGTAGTTCTTGCGCGACATCTTCGCCGGGCCGACGGCCACGGCGTCCGTAGCGTCCTCGCCAGACCGTGGCGACCCCACCGGCTCGTTCTGGGGAATCACTATGTCTCGCTTCGCCCTCGTGTCGCGCCCGTGCTTCTTCTTGCCCTTGCCCATGGTCGTTACCCCCCCCTCGAGTCACCGCTCGACGATGTCGCGCGAGTGCGCCGGATCAGCTTTGCAACCTCGACCACGATTGGCAGCGCCAACGCGAGGCCGATGCACTCAAGCCACTGCCCACCGCTCAGGCCGACGGTGAGCAGCGAGCGCTGCAGCCCTGGCAACTCGGTCGCGGCGTAGATCATTGCCACGGGCACCGCCGAGATCATCAGGGCCTTGAGGACCGGTGCGGTCAGGCCGCTGGTCGGGTCACGTCGATTCACGATCGCGTTCAGCACGGTGCCCAGTCCCATGACGACGAACGCCATCGTCATCGAGATGCTCGCCGCATCAGCGTTCGGCTCGTCCGGGCCGGCCACCAGCGGCACCATCGCGGCTGCAAACAGGACCAGCGCGTAGAGGACCCAGAACGTGATCGCCATGCGGTTCGTAATCGGCACCTTCGGGTCTCGGGGCGGACGGCTCATGACGTCGGGGTCGCCTGGATCCACGGCGATGACGATGACCCCCGCCGCGGTCACGAAGAAGAGAAGGAAGAGGACCATGGACGGAGTCAGGGCGACACCGTCGTTGATATTGAACGCCGTCGCCGCGACGAACAGCATCACGAGGGCGAGCAACTGGGTCATCTGGAATCGCACATACGACACGACCTTGGCGTAGACCCGGCGGCCGAGTTCGACGGCGTGCACGAGCGTGCCGAAGTTGTCGTCGGTGAGGATCATGCGGGCAGCCTGCTTCGTCACCTCGCTGCCGCTTCCCATCGCAACGCCCATGTCCGCCTGCTTCAGGGCGGCGGCATCGTTGACCGCGTCCCCCGTCATCGCAACGACGAGCCCTTGCTCCTGCATCACGCGGGCGAGCCGAAGCTTGTCCTCCGGCGAAACGCGGCCGAAGACGTGCAACTGCGGGAGCCGCTCGGCCAGTTCTGCATCCGACAGCGCGTCGAGTTCGGTGCCGCTGATCGCTCCTGGACCGAGGCCGAGGCTCTCGCCGATCGCCTGCGCCGTGATCGCATGGTCTCCGGTGATCATCCGCACATCGATGCCGGCGGCCAGGGCGATCGACACCGCAGACTTCGCCTCCGACCGGAGTGGGTCGATCATGCCCACCATGCCGACGAACCCGAGGTCGGTCGCCAGCGGCATGGGATCCCTGCTCAGCTGCTGCTCATCCTCCACGCCGATGAACCGTGCGGCAAAGGCCAGCACGCGCAACCCCTTTTCCGCCATTCGGGAGTTCGCCTCGATGATGGCATCGCGCGCTTCGTCAATGGGCACCTGCCGGTCGCCCCCGGGGCGCCCAGCATGGCTGCATCGTGCGAGGACGACGTCCGGGCCACCCTTGACCAGTTCGATGGTCCGCGTCACGCCGTCGATCTCGACCCGGTGGAACGTCGCCATGAACTTCACCTCGGAATCGAAGGGCACCTCGGCGATGCGAGGGTACGTTCGCCGCGTTTCGATCGCATCGACCCCGAGTTTTGCCGCGAGCACGACGAGCGCGGCCTCGGTCGGGTCGCCGACCACGTCACCGTCGTCTGAGACGGTCGCGTCGCTGCACAGGCACAGGCCGAGGGCAAGCCTGGTGAAGTCAGGAACGGGTGAGCCGGCGACCGCTCGGACGTTGCCCTGCTTGCGGTAGCCCTCGCCATCGACGGTGAACCAGGAGCCGTTGCCGTAGATCGAAGACACCATCATCTCGTTCATGGTGAGGGTGCCGGTCTTGTCGGTGTTGATCGCGCTCGTGGCACCGAGGGTCTCGACGTCGGTGAGGTTCTTGACGATCGCCTTGGCTGCCGCAAGCTGCTTGGCGCCGCTTGAGAGCATGCCGGAGACGAATGCCGGCAGGCCGGTGGGGATCGCGGAGATCGCCATAGCCGTGCCGAGGAGGAGGAGCTGGCTGGCCGGCAGGCCCCGGATGAGTCCGACGACGACGATGAACGCCACCGCCGTCCAGGCAATGATCCCCAGCACGCGGGTCAGTGCATCGAGTTCCTGCTGAAGTGGCGATCGCGTTCGCTTGACCGACGTGAGCATCGAGGCGATCTGGCCCATCTGCGTCGACATACCCGTCGCGGTCACGATGATCGAAGCCGTACCGCGGGTGACCGACGTGTTCTGGAAGGCCATGTTCGTGCGATCGCCCACCGCCACATCGACGTCGGCCAGCTGCATCGAATTCTTCGAGACGGGCGCGCTCTCGCCGGTGAGCGCGGCCTCCTGAACCTCGAGGGTGGCCGAGCGCAGGATCCGTCCGTCCGCCGGCACGATGTCGCCTGCCTCAAGCTGGACGATGTCGCCGACCACCAGATCGACGGCGGGGATGAGTGCCAGGGTGCCGGCTCGGAGCACCTTCGCCTCCGTCACCTTGAGGTCTGCCAGGGCATCAACACTCGCCCGGGCCTTCATCTCCTGGCGCGTCGCCAGCGAGACATTCAGTGCGATGAGCACACCGACGATGATCGCGGTCGACCACTGGCCGATGAGCCCGCTCACTCCCACCACGGCGACGAGCATGACGTTCATCGGATCGCGCAATTGGCTCAAGGCCACAACGACCCTCGACGGCGGCTTCTCCGCAGTGATCTCATTCGGCCCGAGCTTCGCGAGCCGCGCCGCTGCCTCCTGCGAACTCAGCCCGGTGCCGGGTTCGCAGCCGAGCTCACTCGCAATCGCGTTGGCATCGTGGGCGTATGCGGGTGCTTCCTCGAGCTTTCGCTCCCCGCCCTGATCCCCGAACCCGGTATCCGTACGCATGGCGTGACCCCCCAGCGGTCGGTAACGTGAACAAACGTCTCGACGACGCTACCTCGGGGTGACTGGCTATGGCGCGCCAGAACGTCTGCTCAGCCCTGCTGGCCCATCGACCACAGCGACCAGATGGTCGTTCGAACCCTGCGGGGCTGGGCGAGCACCGTCGTGATCGCAAAGGCAACGTCCTCCGGCCGCATGTACTCGGCAAGTGCCGGGTCGCCTGCCGTGCGGCCGTCACCGATGGCGAACTCGGTCTCGACGCCCGCCGGGCAGATCGCGGTGACACGAATGCCCTGCTCCCGCAGCTCTCGGTCCATCGCTCCGGCAAGGCCGACCTGCGCGAATTTCGTGCCCGCGTACACGGCCTCGTCTGCCCCGCCCCGAAGTCCGGCAGCGCTCGACACGATGACGATGTCGCCGCCGCCGGTCGTGCGCAGCATTTCTGGGATCGCCGCCCGCACGGTCCAGACTGTGCCCGCGAAGTTCGTTGTCATCATCTCGGCAAGTCGTTCGTCGCTGGTATCCATGATGCCGCCGTAGATGCCGATGCCAGCGTTCGGCACCACTGAATCCAGGCGCCCCCAGCGATCGACTGCAGCCGCAACGAGCCGTGCGTTGTCAGCGGGTATCGAGACGTCGCACACAACGCCCACCGCATTCTCGCTTCCGAGTTCGTCGACGAGTTCGCCCAAGCGCTCTTCGCGTCGTCCACCGAGCGCCACCTTCGCGCCTGCTTCGACGAGCAGCCGCGCTGTCGCTGCCCCGATGCCCGCTGTTGCTCCAGTGATGGCAACGACGGTGTCGGTGAGTGATCGGGTCTCGGCTGGCATCTCGGCTCCTGGGCTCGTGGGTCGGTCGATCCGTGGGGCCCAACGATGCTCCGAACCGGGACGCCTGTCCAACCGGGCCCCTCCCGGTGGTCACGGCGCGCCGACTCACGCTCCCCAGCGAGGGCTAGTCGGTGATCGGGAGGGTCGCGAGATCGCCCTCGATCACTCCACGATCATCGTCGTCGAGATCGATCGCCGCACCATAGGAAAGGTTTCGCTCCCCCCGGGCCGCATCCATGTCGCCGCGAACGGCATGCGCCCGGGCCAACGCCTCATGCGCGGATGCCGGCACGAATGAGCCGACGTCGTACTCGTCGCACACCGCCAAGCACCGCTCCGCGTGATACATCGCCTGATCGCCGCGGCCGAGCACCGCATAGACCCTGCTGCACAGCCAGTCCCCGATGGCCCACTGCTCTGGCCCGCCCACCTTTCCCCAGTGCCACCGGCTCGCATGGGCCGCGTGAATCATCGAATCGTCCTGAGCCGGCGTTCGCACCGGCATTCCGAGGAAGTCCCACGTGAGGGTGAACAGTTCGCTTGCGAGCTTGCGCTCCGCCAGCGGATCGAGCAGGCCTTTGTCATCGGCGGGGCGCTGCGGCGCATCACTGAACATGAGCCGAATATACGTCGGACGGTCAACGAGCCCCCGGCAACCCGACTTCAGCAGGACATCGTCGCCGACGGACGAAAGCCCGGCTCTCAGTGGCATGCTGTTCGAGTGCTCGCTTTCACCTGCAGAAGGACCGGCCCATGACCGGTCGACGTGCTGCCCGCATCGCAGCCGCCATCCTGTGCCTAGTCGTCCTCTTTCAACTCGCACTCGTCCTCGGGGCCCCGTGGGGCGAGTTCACGCAGGGCGGAGCGAACTCCGGCACGCTTCCGACGTCGGGAAGACTGCTCGCCGGGCTCTCATCGCTCCTCCTGCTCGTGATGGCTGCCGCGCTCCTGGCTCGCGCAGACGAGGGGCCATTCCGGGGGCTCCCTGCCAGGCTCATCACCGTGCTGGCCTGGTGCACGACCATCTATGCAGGCATCTCGGTGGCGCTCAATGCGATCACTCCGTCCAGCAGGGAGCGGATGCTCTGGTTGCCTGTCACGTTCGTCATCCTTCTCCTCGCGGTGGTGACCATGCTCAAGACCCGCAGGGACCGGATGCCGCGGTGAGTCATCGCCTATCACGGCAGTAACCGCAGTGACTTCCAGCGAAACGGATCCT
>WLND01000109.1 GCA_009726075.1 Actinomycetota bacterium | reverse complement strand
GCGATGTGGCCGGCCTATCTGCCCGGACTGCATGGTGGCGGCGCCGGTCGGGTTCCAGTGCCGGTCGTGCGTCTCGGAGGCGACCAGTGGTCGGGTCCTGCCGACCACGGTCGCCGGCGGTCAGATCATCAGCAAGCCGCAGGTCACCTACGCCCTCATCGGCCTCAATGCGGTCATCTTCCTGCTTCAGTTCGCCGGTGGCATCAATGACGTTGCCGGCGACTGGGGCATGTGGCCGGTCGGCATTGCCGTCGGGGGCGAATGGTGGCGACTGCTCACCGGCGCCTTCCTGCACGGATCATTTCTGCACATTGCGTTCAACATGTATGTCCTGTTCGTCCTCGGACCGACCCTTGAGCGCGTGCTCGGGCACGTCCGGTTCCTCATGCTCTACCTCCTCGCTGCACTCGGGGGCGGGGTCGCGTCCTATGCGTTCTCCGACATGCGAACCGTGTCGGTCGGCGCCAGTGGCGCCATCTTCGGACTCATGGGCGCACTCATCGTCGCCGGCCGGCGCCTGAAGTACGACATCAAGCAGGTGGTCATCCTGCTCGCCGTCAACGTGGTCATCGGCTTCATGGCGCCGGGGGTCGACTGGCGGGCGCACCTCGGCGGCCTGGCCACCGGTGCCGCCGTCGCCGCGGTCTTCGTCCTTGCCCCCCGTGCCCACCGCCTGCTGTGGCAAAGCCTCGGAATCCTCGCGATTATCGGCGCCCTCGTGCTGATCACGACCTGGCGCACGGCACAGATCGCCGAGTTCGTCGCACCATTCGGCGTGACCGTCAACGCCTAGCGCCCGTCACATCCGAACAGTGTTATCCACAAGTAATCCCCACTTGGGGATAATTACACGCTTGTAGTTAGTGCCAACGGGTCGACAAGCCGAACCCGACGCCGATGAACGCGAAGCCGATGCCGACGTTGATCAGCGGGCTCAGGTCCTTCATCACGGGGATCTGCCCACCGGCGATGTAGTAGACGACGATGTACGCGAGCCCGATCACGAAGCACGTGACCATGGTCGGGGCGAGCCACGAGGGCGACCCCAACCGGGCTACCTTGCGCTCGCCCTTGGCCTGCTCCGGGGTGTAGCGGGCTTCCTTCTTGCGTCCCTTGGACTCGGGCACCGGGCACACTCCTGCTGGTTACGGTCCTGCCGCGGGAGCGGAGGACACAGATTGACGTCTCCAGCGTAGATTACCGGGGTGAGCCGGATCTTGGTCGTCGACAACTACGACTCCTTCGTCTTCAACCTGGTGCAGTACCTCGCCCAGTTGGGGGCCGAGGTCGACGTCCGGCGCAACGACGCCGTTACGGCCGCCGAGGTTGGCTCCTTTGATGGCGTGCTGCTCTCCCCGGGGCCTGGCACGCCCGAGGATGCCGGGGTCTGTATGGAGATCGTGCGCACCTGCGCCGGCGTGACACCGATCTTCGGGGTGTGCCTCGGTCATCAGGCCATTGCGGCCGCCTACGGTGCCACCGTGTCTCGGGCGCCTGAACTCCTCCACGGCAAGACGTCCCTCGTGTATCACCGAGGCCAGGGGGTCTTGAACGGGCTCAACGACCCGTTCACCGCCACCCGCTACCACTCGCTCGCCGTCGAAGCCGCAACCGTTCCTGCCGAACTTGAGGTGACTGGCGCGACCGACACCGGGGTGATCATGGCTATCAGGCACCGCACCCACGCTGTCGAAGGCGTTCAGTTCCACCCGGAGTCGGTGCTCACCGAAGGCGGTCACCGCATGCTCGCCAACTGGCTCGTCACCTGCGGCGATGCAGGGGCTGTCGAGCGCAGCGCAGGGCTGGCCCCGGTGGTGAGCCGGGCCTGACTCGTCACTGTCGCCCGGACGTGGTCAGGCCGCGGGCGTGGGCGCGGCCTCGGTCGGGGGCACGATCTCGGACGGCACGGGGGTCGGCAGCGGCACCAGGGTCGGCGCCGGCTCCTGAGTCGGGGTCGGCGGCGGCGGAGCCGTGGCCACCGTGATGGTCACCACCGAGCCCCGGGTGATCGGCTCGCCACCCTTCGGTGACTGTGCGAGAACGCTGCCATCGGCGACGTCGCCGGACTCCTGATAGACGACCTGCGCCTCAAGCCCGGCCTGGACGAGATCGCTGCGAGCCTGGGCCTCGCTGGCCCCGATGACATTGGGCACGACGATATTGCCGGTCGAAATCGTGATCGATACCGTCGATGCCGCATTGATCGACGAGCCCTCGATCGGATCCTGGGCCAGCACGTAGCCGGCGGGCTGCTCGGAGTCCTTCTCCTTGATCTCGCCGAGCTGGAGATTGGCATCGCTCAGGGCGAGTCGAGCTGCCTCGATGGAGGTCAGGCCGACGAGTTGGGGCACCGTTGCCTGCTCCTGACCGCTGCTCACCGTGACGTTGACCGACTGGCCCTGCTCGAGCATCTCGCCGGTGGCGGGCTGCTGCGCAATGACGGTGCCCTCGGGGCGGTCGGAGAGTTCAGGGGTCTGGGCGCCGAGCCGGAGGTCATATTCGGCGAGCGCTGCTGCGGCTCCCTGGATGGTCAGCCCGTCGAGATTGGGCACCGCCACGCGGTTCGCGCCCGTCCCGCCGAAGAGGAACTGCGAGATGAGCACGGCGCCGGCGATGGCTGCGAGCACCGCGAGGCCGCTGACAGCCCAGAACCCCGCCCCGCGGGCGCGCCTGCTCGTCGCACTGCGCGGCGGAACCCGTGAGCTGCCGCTGCCGCCCGTGGTCTCGATGATCGGCATCTGCTGGGTCTGCTCGAGGCTGATGGGCAAGACCGCGGCGGTCATCGGCGCGCCCACGATGGCCCGTTCAACGTCAGCCCGGAACTCGGCGGCTGACTGGTAGCGATCGTCGGCCCGCTTGGCCAGCGCGCGCATGACGACGCCGTCGATTTCAGCCGACACCCCGCCGTCGATACGCGAGGGCGGAATGGGCATCTCGGAGACGTGCTGGTACGCGATGGCCACGGCGGAGTCGCCGGTGAAGGGCGGCTTGCCGGTGAGGAGTTCGTAGAGCAGGACGCCTGCTGAGTACAGATCGCTGCGAGCATCGACGACCTCGCCTCGAGCCTGCTCGGGCGAGAGGTACTGCGCGGTTCCCATGACGGCCGATGTGGCGGTCATCGAACTGTTGGCGTCGTTGATGGCCCGGGCAATGCCGAAGTCCATGACCTTGACGTCGCCGGTGCGCGTGAGCATGACGTTGGCCGGCTTGATGTCGCGGTGGACGATGCCGTGGCGGTGCGCGTAGTCGAGGGCCGACAGGACCGCGGCCGTGATCTCGAGGGCCCGCTCGGGCAGGAGGCGACGGCCGCTCGCGAGGAGTTGGCGCAGCGTCATGCCATCGACGTACTCCATGACGATGTACGGAACGATGACCGTCGGTGAGTCCTCGGACGCCGCGAGGGTGTCCTCGCCCGTGTCGTAGACCGCGACGATGTTCGGGTGGTTCAGTGCAGCGGCTGACTGGGCCTCGCGGCGGAAGCGCGCCTGGAAGGAAGGATCGCGTGCGAGGTCGGGTCGCAGGATCTTGACCGCGATGCGCCGGCCGAGCCGAAGATCGCGGCCTTCGTGCACCTCGGCCATGCCACCACGGCCGATGACGTCGCCGATCTGGTAGCGGTCACCGAGCATTCGGGCGGACTCGTCCGTCACCTTGCCTCCTCGTCGGCCTGAACCGTCCATGGACGGTGTCCCATCATCGCAGCACTGCCTTCATCACATCGCGCGCGATGGGCGCGGCGAGCGCATTTCCGCTGATTTCTGCATCGCCGGCCTCCTCGATCATGACCGCGACCGCCACCTTCGGGTCATTGGCCGGGGCGAAGGCGACGAACCAGGCGATCGACGGCCGCTCGTTGCCGGTCTGCGCCGTGCCTGTCTTGCCCGCAACGCGCACCCCGCTGATTCGCGCATTCGTCCCCGTGCCGTAGTCGACGACGTCGACCATCATGTCGGTGAGCGATGCGGCGTTCGCCTCTGACATCGCCTGCGAGAAGACCTCGGGGGCCGTGGTCTGCACGATTGCGAGATCTGGCCCGCGTACCTCCTGGACGAGGTGGGGCTGCATGACCGTGCCGCGATTCGCGATGGCGGCACTCACCATTGCCATCTGCAGGGCCGTGGCGCGCACGTCGAACTGGCCGATGGCGCTGAGGGCTGTTTGCGGCGCATCGGGATTCTCCGGGAATCTCGATGTCGCGGCCTTGAGGGGGATCTCGAAGGCGGTGTCGAACCCCATGAGCTCGGACTGCTGCCGCAGGGCATCGGCCCCGAGTTCGTTGCCAAGCCAGGCGAAGGCCGTGTTGCACGACATCACGAGGGCTTGCTGGAGGGTGACCTTGCCCTTGGGTCCGCAGGCCTTGCGGTTCCAGTTGCGCAGTTCGGTTTTCGTCTCCGGCAGTCGATACGTGGCGGGACCCGGCAGCACCGAGTCAGCGGTGAATCGTCCGGAGGCGAGGGCTGCTGCGGCGGTGACGAGCTTGAAGGTTGAGCCCGGCGGGTTCGTCATGACGATCGGCCGATTGAGCAGGGGCTTCTGCGGGTCGGCCTTGAGTGTCGCGTAGTACGCCCTGATCGACTCGGGATCGTGACTCGAGAGCACGCCGGGATCGAAGGATGGTGATTGCACCGAGGCCAGGATTCGTCCGGTCGCCGGCTCTATCGCGACGACAGCGCCGACCTTGCCCTGCAGGCCATCAAAGGCCGCGCGCTGGGCGCGATCGTCGATTGTGGTGGTCACGGCGCCGCCCGATGGCTGCCTGCCCGCGAAGAGCTGCTCGGTACGGTCGATGAAGAACAGGTCGGACTTGCCGTTCAGGATCCGGTTCTCCTGTCGCTCGAGGCCGGTGGCCCCGTAGACGATGGAGTAGAAGCCGGTGACGGGGGCATAGAGGGGCCCGTCGGAGTAGGTGCGCAGGTATCGGAGGGTGTTGCCGGTCTCGATGGATCGCGCCACCGGATCGGCTCCCACCAGAAGGGGTCCGCGTTCGCGGTTGTACTCCTCGAGCAGCACCCGTTGGTTGCCCGGGCGATCGCGATAGTCGCCGACGCGGACGAATTGAATGATCGTGACGTTGACGAGGAGGGCGATGAGCAGAAGGGCGAATGCCAGGGCGACCCGCTGGATCGGACGGGTCATCATCGGCGCACGACCTGGGTCAGCGCCTCATCGGCCGGTGCCTCTGAAGCCGGGGGCCGGCGGGCGCGGTCGGAGATGCGAAGCAGGAGCGCGACGATGACCCAGTTCGCGATGAGTGAGGATCCCCCGTACGACAGGAATGGCGTGGTGAGACCCGTGAGCGGGATGAGCCGCGTGACGCCCCCGATGATGACGAACACCTGGAGGGCAAGGGTTATCGAGAGCCCAACGGCAAGGAGCTGGCCGAAGCTGTCGCGTGACGCCACGGCTGCCCGGAACCCTCGCTCAATGAGCAGGGCGTAGAGCAGCAGCAGTGCGAAGAAGCCGGTGAGGCCGAGCTCCTCGCCGATGGCTGCGACGATGAAGTCAGTGTTGGCGAAGGGCACGAAGTTCGGGAAGCCCTGCCCGAGCCCGGCGCCGAAGATTCCGCCGTTGGCCAGGCCGTAGAGGGATTGGACGATCTGGTAGCCGGAGTCGTTCGCGTAGGCCCATGGATCGAGCCAGACCGTGACGCGCGCCCGCACGTGGCCGAACATGAGGTACGACAGGGTGGCTCCGGCCATGAACAGCAGGGCCCCGAGGGCGAGCCACGATCGCCGCTGCGTCGCGATGTAGAGCATGCAGACGAAGAGTCCGAAGAACAGCAGCGATGTGCCGAGGTCGCGCTCGAAGACCAGCACCCCGAGTGAGACGGCCCATGCGATGACCAGTGGCCCGAGGTCCTTGCCGCGCGGGAAGCCAAGCCCTGCGAATTTCGTCCGGACGAGGGTCAGCGAATCGCGCTTGACGACGAGATACCCGGCGAAGAACACCGTGAGCAGGATCTTGGCTGCCTCGGCGGGCTGGAGCGAGAAACCGCCGACGCGCAACCACAGGGTGGCGCCGTTGACCGTCGTGCCGATGACGGGGGCAAGGGGCAGGATCAGCAGGATCAGGCCCATGAGCCCGAAGGTGAACGTGAACCGCTGCAGGCGTCGGTGGTCGGGAACGAGGATGAGGACGGCTATGAAGAGCACGACGGCGACCGAGAACCAGGTGAGCTGCGCGTATACGTCAGGGGTCGGCACTGGGGCGTCGTTGCGCTCGGCGCGTAGCGCGGCAGCCACGTCGATGCGGTAGATCATGACGAGGCCGAGGATGGTCAG
>WLND01000108.1 GCA_009726075.1 Actinomycetota bacterium | reverse complement strand
ACCGGCCCGCATCGCAAGAGCCACGCCATCGCCGGTCGCGACGTAGGGGTTGGTCGTCTGCCCGAAGACCTGCCCGAACCCACCTGTGGCGAGCACCACCTGCGGAGCAAGGGCGGCGCCGACGCCACCCCGCTGGCCGGTGCCCATGACGTGCAGGGTCACGCCCTGGGCGGCTCCGGCGCTGTCGAGGAGCAGGTCGAGCACGAGTGCGTTCTCGACGAGTTCGATGCCATGGTCGCGGGCGACCGCTGCCACCAGGGCCCTTGAGACCTCGGCGCCGGTCGCGTCGCCCCCCGCGTGGGCGATTCGATCATGGTGATGGCCGCCCTCACGGGTCAGCGAGATGGCCCCCGTGGCATCGGTGTCGAACCTGGCGCCGAGGGCGATCAGCTGCCGGAGCGCGACGGGGCCCTGAGTGACCAGAATGCGCACGGCCTCGTCGTCGCAGAGCCCAACCCCGGCCACGAGCGTGTCGGTCAGGTGCTCCTCGGGCGAGTCGTCCTCGGCAAGGGCCGCAGCGATGCCCCCCTGGGCCCAGCGAGTCGACCCCTCGTTCACCTGCGCCTTCGTGACGAGCAGGACCGTCTTTCCCGCGGCTCGCGCGTGCAGCGCTGTCGTCAGGCCCGCCACTCCCGAGCCGACGACGATGACATCCGCGCGCGTCGTCCAGCCCGGCTCATCGGCCAGGAGCCTCGTCGCGAAGGCCGGCGCCGCGGTCACGCCGCGCCCACGATGCAGGCCATGTTGTCGATGAGCCTGGTGGCCCCGACTCGCACGGCGATCAAGGCCCGGGCCTCGCCCGCCTCGACCGGACCAAGCCCGGTGCCGGTGATCGTGAGGTAGTCGACGTCGATGCCCGGCGATGCCGCGAGGACGGCCCTCCCTGCCTCGATCGCAGCCTCGTGGCCACTGTGGCGCGCCACCTCGATCGTCACGGCCAACGCCCTTGGCACCTCGGTGGCCAGTGCGCGCTCATCGCTGGTGAGGAACCTGTTGCGACTGCTCATCGCGAGGCCATCGGGCTCGCGGACGGTTTCGACTGGGAGCACGATTGTCGGGAAATTCAACTGCTTCACCATCTCCGTTATGAGGACGAGTTGCTGGTAGTCCTTCTCGCCGAACAGCGCCACATCGGGTGCCGTGAGGTGCATCAACTTGGCCACAACCGTGAGCATGCCCCGAAAATGGCCCGGGCGCGCGGCACCCTCGAGCAGGTCGCCAAGGGGTCCGGGGTCGACGGTGATCGCCGTGGCCGGCGCCGCAGTGCCGTAGACCTCGCCTACCCCCGGCGCATAAACGAGGTCAGCACCAGCATCGGTGCATACGACAACGTCCGCCTCGAGGGTCCGCGGGTAGCGATCGAAATCCTCGCCCGCCCCGAACTGTGTCGGGTTGACGAAATCGGTGACCATCACGCAGCCCTGCGCACCAACCGCCGCGCGGGCTTCGCGGATGAGCTGGGCATGCCCCTCGTGCAGTGCCCCCATGGTCATGACCACGGCCGAACGAGCGCCGTCAGGCTTGGCCGCGCGAAGCTCATCGTGCGACAACACGAGTCGCGCCGTCATCGATTCGTCCCCTCCGCGAGCACCTCGAGCAGGGCCTCAGCATCTCGCGCCCTCAGCAGCCCCGAAGCGACGGCCCGGTCAGCCGTGAGACGTCCCATCGCGCGATACCCCGCCGCCGCCTGGACTGATACGGCCTCGATCGCCTGCACGTGGGCTCGTACGGACTCCGCATCGCCCCGCGACACCGGCCCGGTGAGTGCCTGATCGCCCATGCGCAATGCGTTGTCGAGTGATGCGCTGAGCAGTGGCGCGACGAGGCGCTGGGGCTCGTCGATGCCGGCCTGACGCAGCAGGTCCAGGCACTGCGCCACCAGCGTGATGAGGTAGTTCGATCCGTAGGCGAGCGCGGCGTGGTAGGTCGTCCGGTATTCCTCGGGCACCCAGAACGGGTCGCCGCCCATCTCGACCACGAGCGCCTCGGCCACCGGTCTCAGCACCGGCGGAGCAGTCACGCCGAACGGGCAGTCGCTCAGCCGCGCCAGGTCAAGGCTCGTGCCGGTGAAGGTCATCACCGGGTGGAGGGCCAGCGGGAGGGCGCCGAGGCGGGTTGCTGGTTCAAGGACGTCGACGCCGAAGCGCCCCGCTGGGTGGCACCAGAACTGGCCCGGGCGCACATTGCCGGTCTCGGCCAGGCCGGTGATCAGGCCCGGCAGTGCGTCATCGGGCACCGCGACGAGGACGAGGTCGACATCCTCGACCACGCGGGGGATCTCGACGATCGGCACGCCGGGCAGCAGCGCCTCGGCACGCAGTCGTGACACATCCGACACCGCCGACACCGCGACGACCGGGTGCCCGGCCCTGCGCAGTGCGGCCCCGAGCACCGCGCCGACTCGTCCGGCTCCGATCACCCCCACCCTCAGCCGCGGAGGGCCCGTCTCGCTCACAGGTGGAGCCTAGAGGCCGGTAGCGTCGGTAGGCGTGCGGGATGAACTCAGCTTCCAAAGCGCGTGGGAGCAGACGGTCACGGGCGACCGCTCGTTCTATCGAAGCAGCGCTGGCGATCCCTATCTGCACTTCACCACCGACGTCGTACAGGGGCAGGAGGTGACCGATCGGGTTGAAGCCCTGGTCGTCGATGTCGTGCGCAAGGCACCGGGGATCGTCACGGTTCTCGACGTCGGCTCCGGGCGCGGCGCCCTGCTGAGCAGCCTCGCCGTCCGCCTCGAAGCATCCGGACTGCTCGACCGGGCCCACCTCATAGGCGTCGACCTGCGTGATCGTCCGGCCGATCTCGATTCCTCGGTCGACTGGATCACCGCTGATGCCCGGGCACTCGCCTCCGAGATGCCATCGCTGACCGGGGTCATCGTCGCGCATGAGTTCCTGGACGACATCCCGTGCGATTGCGTCGAGGTCGATCCCGACGGGGCTGCGCGGATCGTCACCGTCGACGCGGTATCGCGCCAATCGTCGCTCGGACCCCCGGTGTCCGATCCCGCGGACCTCGCCTGGCTCGCCCGATGGTGGCCGGCCCGTCGGCCCTTCATGCGGTTGGAGATCGGGCGGCCGCGCGACGACACGTGGTCTGGCCTCACATCGATGCTGTCCTTCGGCACTGCAATCGCCATCGACTACGGCCACCTGCGAGTCGAGCGAGCAAGTGGCTTCTGGGACGGTGGCACGGTGACCGGCTACCTCGATGGTCGAACGGTGTCGCCGGCAACCGATGGCACCTGCAACATCACCGCCCACGTAGCGATGGATGCCGTGGCCGCCGCAGCCGCACGGGCCCGAACAACCGAGCTCACGCGCTGGTCGGCCGCACCCCGCGGGGCGGATTTCCTGAGCCTCGTCCAGACCTTCGCCTGACCACTGACAGGATGGCCGGGTGGCGAACAGGGAGGTGCTGGTCGCGCTCGGGGCCGCCCGCTACCTCGACGCCGACCTCGTCCTCGATCTCGGCGACCTGCACCCCGCCCAGCACGGAGCCCTGCAGATTGCCCTGGAACTCGACGGTGAGGTCATCGTCGCGGCCGACATACGCGTCGGCCTGCTTCATCGCAGCGCCGAGAAGCTGTTCGAGGCCCGCGACTACCGGCAGATCCTCATGCTCGCCAACCGGCATGACTGGCTCTCCGCGTTCTCGTCCGAACTCGGCGTCGCCCTGACCATCGAGACCGCCATGGGCATCGTGCCCCCCGAACGTGCCACCTGGTCACGGACGCTGCTCGCCGAGCTGAATCGCATCACCGCAACGCTCCTGATGGTCGGTGCGGCCACCTCGCTGGCCCAGCGAGCCCTCGAGGTGCGCGAATCCCTGGTCACCCTCCAGGAGAAGGCCACCGGGGGGCGTGTGCACCCGATGATCACCAGAATCGGCGGGCTCGCCCACCCGCTGTCAGCACTCTGGCTTGATGAGCTCGCCACCGCCTGTGACCTGCTGACCTCGCAGCTGCCGGCGATCAGCGATGCCATGGGGGCGACGACCGAACTCCTGAGGGGCGTTGCCGTGCTCAGCCGGGCCGACGCCATCTCACTCGGCGTCACAGGGCCGGTGGCACGGGCCAGCGGCCTTGACCGCGACCTCCGCCGCGACGACCCATCGCTCGCCTACGCCGAACTGGCCCCGCTGCTGTCGGTGCCGGGCTCGAGCCGCGGTGATATCCCCAGCCGCTATGAGACGCTGCTCGCCCAGGTGCCGGTGAGCATCGCGCTCATCGCCGAGTGCTCAGATCGGCTCCGCGCCCTCGGCGACGGGCCGGTCAACGTGCCGCTGCCAAAGGTGGTGCGGGTGCCAGAAGGCCTGACCTACGGGCAATACGAGGGCCCGCTCGGGGTCAGCGGCTACCTGCTGGCCAGTGTCGGCGAGAAGACCCCGTGGCGCCTCAAGCTGACCACGCCGTCATTCACCAACGTGCAGGCGCTGGCGCTTGCCCTGCCGGGAACGCCATTGATTCACCTGGGCGCAGCGGTGATGTCGTGCTTCTTCGTCGTCGGCGACATCGACCGCTGAGCGGTGGGCTACTTCTCGTGGTCTCGAATGTAGGTCGCGAATCGAGCGCGCAGGAGCGACTCGGTTGTCGGGTCGAGCTCGTTCTCGCCGAACATCTCGCGAACGGCCTTCACTGTCTCGATGAACGTGCCGCCGATCGCCCCGAGATCACCACCCTCGCCCTCGATCGCCACCATTCCGGGCATGTGCGAGAAGAGCCCGGTGAAGAAGCCGACATCGACTCGCTTCTCCGCGAGGTGAAAGGCGCGATGGCGCAGTTCGTCAAAAGGCAGGTCTTCCAGCACCGGTGAATCGCTCATGTCGGCGAGCCTATACGCGCAGCCGAGGCGTCGGGATCCGGTCGCCTTCGCCCGGTGGAAGCCCGACCGCTGCCGTCGCCGTCAAGGGGCAGCCGGCACAGTCGTTCGAGCCACAGGGCAGCCGCCACGAGGCCGACAGACCCGATCGCGCTCGCGGCCGCCGCCCACATCGTTGCGGCGCCCGCCGGCGTGGTGCGGGCACCGAATGCGCCGATCGCCAGGCCCGCATAGAACCCGGCAACGAGCGAGCCCGCTCGCGAAGCCGCCATTGCCAATGCCGCAGTTCGCGCAGCGAGCAGGGGTGGCATCGGTCGCGCACCCGGCTTGCGAAGCAGTCTGGGCCGAGCGAGGAGCGCCCACAGGAGCAGGGCGAGTGCGAGGAACCACAGAGTGGCCGGCGCCAGCCACGGCACCGGGATCACCCGGCCCGACCGGCCCTCGACCATCGTGAGCGCGCCCCAGCCGACCGCGGCCGCCAGCACGGCGAGGCCCATGAGGAGGCGGAGACGGGTTGGGGTCATGGGGTTCATGCGACGACCAGCCGTTCATTCGTGCGGCGGACTCCGGTGCGACCCACCGGCAGGTCGCTGATGCGGCCATGCCCGACCAAGGTCGCGTCGGGCTCGATCTCTCGCCACGGCACGATGACGAAACCGCGCTCATGGGCCCGTGGATGCGGCAGCGTGAGCACCGGGTCGTCGCTCACCTGGCCATCGACGTCGATGACATCGATGTCCAGGGTCCGCGGACCCCAGCGAACATCACGTACTCGGCCAAACTCCAGCTCGATGACCTGGACCCGGGCCAGGAGTTGCTCGGGGGTGAGATCCGTCTCGATGCGTACGACGGCGTTCGAGTACACCCCCTGCTCCGGCCCGCCGACCGGATCAGTCAGGTACACACTGGACGCGGTGATGACCCTGATGCCCTCGCTGCCGGCCAGCGCATCGACCGCACCCTGCAGTGCTGCGGCCGGGTCGCCAAGGTTGGCCCCGAGGGCCAGGATGGCGGGTCTCATGGCCGGTGAATCGTCACCGAGACATCGGCGAACGGCACGATGATGGGCGCCGACGGCTTGTGCAGGGTGACCTCGACCCCCGCGACCCCTGGCATCGCCAGGAGCACGTCGGCGATGCGCTCGGCGACGGTCTCGATGAGGTTGGCCGGTTCGCCGACGATGACCGCATGCACGCGGTTGGCCGCATCGCCGTAGTCGACCGCCTCCGCGAGGTCATCACCTGCGGCAGCCGCCCGAGTCGAGACATGCAGGACAACGTCCGCATTGAACTCCTGGCCCTCACGACGCTCGTGCTCGAACACACCGTGATAGCCGAACCCGCTGATGCCAGTGATCGTGACCCTGTCGCTCACCCATGCCCCCTTGCCCAGGCTCGCCCGACGAGCACTGCATCGCGCGAGTTGCCGACGTCGTGAACGCGGACGGCCCACGCCCCGGCGGCCGCCGCCAGCGCCGACACTGCGTCGGTCGCCGAATCACGAGAGGCCAGCGCCCTGGGCGCGCCGTCATTGTCGGCGAGCAGCGACCCGATGAACCGCTTGCGCGAGGCCCCCACGAGGACCGGGT
>WLND01000107.1 GCA_009726075.1 Actinomycetota bacterium | reverse complement strand
TCTCAGGCCCTTCTCAGGATCGCGTCCATAGCCTCCCCACATGACGACAACGACACCGGCGACCGCCCATGCCCGCACGTCCCTGCTGAACCGTCGGGTCTTGAACAAGGTTCCCGAGGTCACGGTCTTCTTCTGGATCATCAAGATCCTGTGCACCACGGTCGGGGAGTCGGCAGCGGACTTCCTCAACGTCAACCTGAACTGGGGCCTGACGAACACCTCGATCGTCACGGCAGTGGTGTTCCTCGCAGTCTTCACGATCCAGATCCGACTGGGCCGGTACGTCCCGACGGTCTACTGGCTGACCGTGATGCTGATCAGCGTCCTCGGCACCCTGCTCACCGACAACCTCACCGACAACCTCGGGGTTCCGCTCGAGGTGAGCACGATCGTGTTCTCCGTGCTGCTGGGCCTGGTGTTCCTGGCCTGGTACGCGAGCGAGAAGACCCTGTCGATCCACTCGATCTACACCCGTCGTCGCGAGGCCTTCTACTGGCTCGCCGTCCTTGTCACGTTCGCCCTCGGCACCGCCGTCGGCGACCTTATCTCCGAGGGACTCGGCGTCGGCTACCTCAAGACCGGGCTGTTGTGCGCCGGGCTGATCGGCGTCATCACCATCGCGTGGCGCCTTGGCTTGGACGCCGTGCTCGCCTTCTGGCTTGCGTACATCCTCACCCGTCCGCTCGGCGCCTCCATCGGCGACTTCATGGCGCAACCCACTGCTAGCGGCGGCCTGAACCTTGGCGTGACGGTGACCAGCCTGATCCTGCTCACCCTGATCGTCCTCACGATCGTCTACCTGTCGATCCGCAAGCCCGACGTCATCGCCATCCCGACCGACCCGGTCGAGCTCGCGAAGCTCGACGAGCCCGAGACCGCCCCGCACCACCGCCCCGAGGCACGTCGCACGGCGATGATTCAGACCGCCGTCACCCTGGTCCTGGTCGTCGTGCTTGGGGGCGCCTTCTACGCTTGGCGCACCAACGCCCTCAACGCCGAGGCCGCCCTCCCCGCCTCAGCGAGCAGCGCCGCGGTCGCCACTTCGCCCCTCGGCGACATGAGCGCGTTCACCGTCATCACGCAGGACACCCTCGACAAGCTGAATGCCGGTCAGCAGGCAGCAGCGACGACCCGCATCACGGACCTGGAGTCCGAGTGGGACAACGCCGCGGCCACGCTCAAGCGACGCAACCCCGACGCCTGGACAGCCGTCGACGACAAGATCGACACCGTCCTGCGTGAACTCCGCTCCACCAGCCCCAACCCGACCACCGAGACCGCCGCGCTCCAGGACCTGCTCACCCAGATGGGGACGTGATCATCCCATTCCAGGAGGTCAAGGTCTGCGCCGAATCATCGGCCGCACGCGCTCCTCAGTGCCAAGGGCAAAGGTCATCCTTGCGGGCGAGTGGCCAACTTCATTGACGGAGTGGCCAACCGATGGCCAACTTCACTGATTTATGGCCAGAAGTTTTGATTCCCTACAACGGGCGCCTAGGACTGCGCCATATCGACGAACCGGGAGTAGTGACCCTGGAATGCGACGGTCACGGTCGCGGTCGGCCCATTGCGGTGCTTCGCCACGATGAAGTCGGCCTCGCCAGCGCGGGGTGACTCGCGCTCGTAGGCATCCTCACGATGGAGGAGGACGACCACGTCGGCATCCTGCTCCAGGGACCCTGATTCACGAAGATCGGCGAGCATCGGGCGCTTGTCGGTGCGCTGCTCGGCACCGCGATTCAGCTGGCTGATGGCGATCACGGGCACCTGCAGTTCTTTCGCGAGCAGTTTCAGGGACCGCGAGAACTCCGAGACCTCCTGCTGGCGGCTCTCGACCCGCTTGCCGCTGGTCATCAACTGGAGGTAGTCAACGACGACGAGGCGCAGGTCGTGGCGCTGCTTGAGCCGGCGGCACTTGGCCCGGATCTCCATGAGGGTCATGTTCGGCGAGTCGTCGATGAACAGCGGCGCCTCGCTGACCGTGCCCATCTTGTTGGCCAGCTTGCCCCAGTCGGAGTCGCTCATCGTGCCGGCGCGCATGTGGTGCAGCGGCACCTGGGCTTCGGCCGAGAGCAACCGCATGACGATCTCGTTGCGACTCATCTCGAGTGAGAAGATCACGCTCGCCAGGCCCTGCTTGATGGACGCGGCCCGGCAGATGTCGAGGCCCAGGGTCGACTTGCCGAGGGCTGGGCGAGCCGCGACGATCACCAACTGCCCGGGATGCAGGCCGTTGGTCAACTTGTCGAGTTCGACGAAGCCGGTCGGCACGCCGATCATCTCGCCGCCGCGATTGGAGATCGCCTCGATCTCGTTGAGGGCCTCGCCCATGATGTCGCGCAGGGGGAGGTAATCCTCGCTCGTACGCCTGTCGGTGACGTCGTAGACCTCGGCCTGGGCCCGGTCGACCATGTCGTCGACATCACCGGTGCCCGCGTAGCCCATGTGGACGATGCGGGTGCCAGCCTCGACGAGGCGCCGCAGGATCGCCTGCTCGCGGACGATGCGGCCGTAGTAGCCGCCGTTTGCCGCCGTGGGAACCATCGAGACCAGGGTGTGGAGATACGTGGCCCCACCGATGCGGGCGATGTCGCCGCTCTTTGTCAGCTCAGCGGCCACCGTGACGGCATCCGCCGGCTCGCCCCGGCCGTACAGCTCGAGCACCGTGCCGTAGATCGTCTGGTGCGCCGGCCGGTAGAAGTCACCTTCGCGTACGACTTCAATGATGTCGGCGATGGCGTCCTTGCTCAGCAGCATCGCCCCCAACACCGACTGCTCAGCGGCGAAGTCGTTCGGCGGCGTCCGGTCGGGACCACGAGACTCAACCGGAATCTGCAGTTCCGCGATGCTCACTGTTCCCCTCACTTCACCATGGACTGCCTTGATGACCCGTCATGCGATGTCTACAACCACCCTCTGACGAACGGTATGGACCGCCCGGTCCCGTGTCCAACCCTCATGTGGAAACCACTGTGGATAACGTGTGCGAATCGCCGTTTCCATGAGGAAACAGCCTGTGGACAGGCTGGGGAATTCCCTCTCGTTTTGCTCACGAAAGGCTGACATCGTGAGGGAATCGCAAGAAAGGCCCTGTGGACAAAAAATCCCTCGGTATTCTCAATAGGCTTGACCGATGTCGACTCCCCCAGATCCGCGCTATCGCATCACCGTTGTCTGCCTCGGCAATATCTGCCGCTCGCCAATCGGGGAGTCCGTCCTCCGCGAGCGCATCGAGCAGGCCGGGCTCGCTGACCTCGTGGTTGTCGACTCTGCCGGCACCGGCGACTGGCACGTCGGCCATGACGCCGACCCACGGGCGAGGCAGGCCCTCGCCGACCACGGCTACCGCCTGGCCCACGCTGCTCGCCAGATCGACGCATCCTGGTTCGAGGGGATCGATCTCGTCCTCGCGATGGACGCCGCGAATTACGCCGACCTGACCACCTTGGCTGGAACGTCGGCCTCGGCGGTCGATCTACGGATGATGCGCTCATTCGATCCGGAGCTCGCACACCTGAGCGAACCCGACGCGAACCTCGACGTCCCTGATCCGTACCACGGCGCCGATGAGGATTTCGTGGAGGTGCTGCGCATGCTCGAGCGGGCCGCCGACGGGCTGCTTGCGGAGATGCCCGCCCGGCTCAATCGCTGACCCCGGCGAAGCTGCCGTGTCGGGAAACACAGAAGGGGCCCGACCGCAGTGGTCGGGCCCCTCCTGTGCGGCGTATCGCCGACTGTCTGATCCCTATGCGGCGGGGCCGTAGGCGTTGTCGGTCGGCTGCGATGGCGCGGCCCAAAACACGATCATGATGATGATCCCGACGCATGGGATGAGCAGGAGCAGCTGCATCCAGCCGGACTTGCCGGTGTCGTGAAGCCGGCGGCAGCCGACTGCGATCGTGGCGAGCCAGAGGATCAATAGCACGATGAACCAGATGAAGTTCAAGAATCCGTTGTCGCCGAGGCGCAGCGCACTGCCGACGAGATAAACCACGAACTCCAAGATGTACACGAACAGGACCCAGAACCAGAACTCCGACCGCTTGGCGCGGCCGTCGAACTGGGTCATGCTGCTGAACCCCGATGAGATTGCTTCCCCGAAACCCATGATGACTCCCTATCTACGGTGAGCGGGTATCCGATCACGCATCCGAATTGTTGTCCTTAGCCGGGCCAAGGTCCAGCATCAGGACGGCTGTGTTGTGAACACGGCTGCTCGCACTCTGCGGCTAGGTCGAGGCCGGCCCGTACGCGTTGTCGGTCGGCGTGCCCTCGAGTGCCCACAGGACGATGAGCGCGATGTTGCCGCACGGGACGAGGATGAGGAGCTGCAGCCAGCCCGACTGGCCGCGGTCGTGGAGCCGACGGCAGCCGACGGCGTAGGTCGGCACGAGCAGGGCGAGGGCGACGAGGCCCCCGACTACGTACAAGATGATCCCGATTGCCAGCGGGGCGCCGTTGGCTTCGCTGCCATTGCCGGCGGAAAGGCCGATGAAGAGGGCTGCAGGCAGCATGAAGACCAATACGGCCAGCGTCTCGAACAGGTACCACCACCAGAACTCGGAGCGCTTGGCGCGTCCGTCAAACGTTGCGTACTTTGAGAAGCCGGTCTTGACAGCCTCAGCAAACGACATGCGAGCCCCCGGTTGATAGTGAGAAAAAAGAATCAGAGGGAACGAAGCCTAATCGCTTCGCTCCCTCTGATTCCTGTCCTGGCGATGTGTTACTGGGCGACAACCTCAAGGGTGATCGTTGCGGTAACGCCGTCGTGGATCGCGGCCTTGGCCGTGTGCTTGCCGAGGGTCTTGATCGGCTTCGCGAGTTCGATCTTTCGCTTCTCGAGGACGGGACCGCCGGCGCTCTTCACTGCACTGGCAATGTCGGCCGACGTGACCGAGCCGAAGAGGCGGCCGGTCTCACCCGCCTTCACCGGCAGCTGCACGATGAGCGACTCGAGGGCCTGCTTGATCTCGTTGGCATGCGCCATGTCACGGACCTCACGGACCTTGCGGGCCCGCTTGATCTGGGTGACCTGCTTCTCGCCGCCCTTTGTCCAGCCGATGGCAAAGCCGCGCGGCACGAGGTAGTTACGTGCGTAGCCGTCCTTCACCGTGACAATGTCGCCCGGCGTTCCGAGACCGCTGACGTCCTGGGTCAAAATGAGCTTCATGGGTGTTCCCCTTTCCTAGGAATCGCCGAATTAACGGGCGGTCGATGAGTAGGGGAGCAATGCCACTTCGCGGGCATTCTTGACAGCCATCGCGACGTCGCGCTGATGCTGCGTGCAGTTTCCTGTCACGCGGCGGGCACGGATCTTGCCGCGATCGGAGATGTACTTGCGAAGCAGGGGAATGTCCTTGTAATCGATGATCTGGACACCCTTGCCCTTGGACTCCGCCCGGCAGAACGGGCAGGCCTTCTTCTTCGGGATCTTGTCGTCCTTGCCGCGGGATGGCCCGCGCTTGCTGTCTTTGTCTCTATCTCGTGCCATGGCTCGTCGAATCTCCTGTGATCAGTGTCTGATGGTTAGAAGGGGGGCTCGTCGTAGGCGGGTGCGCCTCCACCGGAGCTGCTAGCCCAAGGATCGTCGGTGGGTGCGCTGCCAGCCGATCCGGTGCTTCCACCGGAACCGCCTTCGCCGTACCCGCCACCCTGGCGCTGGACGCGATTGACCTTTGCTGTCGCGTACCGGAGCGCCGGGCCGACATCCTCGACCTCGAGCTCCATGACGGTGCGCTTCTCGCCCTCACGCGTCTCGTACGAACGCTGCTTCAGCCGACCCGAGACGATCACGCGAGTGCCCTTGGTCAGGGACTCGGCGACGTTCTCGGCGTACTGACGCCACACGCTGCACCGCATGAAGACGGTATCGCCGTCCTTCCACTCGTTCGTGGTCTTGTCGAGCACCCGCGAACTAGAAGCGACAGTGAATGAAGCAACCGCTGCACCACTGGGGGTGAACCGCAGTTCGGGATCATTGGTCAGATTGCCAACGACCGTCACTGTGATGTCGCCCGCAGCCACTACTTGGCTCCCGCCGGGCGCATTACCTTGGTGCGCATGACGGCCTCATTGAGACCGAGCTGGCGATCGAGTTCGGTGACAGCAGCAACGGTCGCGGTGATGTCGATCAACGCGTAGATGCCGTCCGTCTTGTGGTTGATCTCGTACGCCAAGCGGCGACGTCCCCACACATCAAGCTGATTAACCGAGCCACCGTCTGCCTTGATCACGTTCAGGAACGCTTCCAGGCTGGGAGCAACGGTCTTCTCTTCAAGATCGGGGTCCAGAATGACCATGACCTCATAACGACGCATGAATAACCCACCTCCTTCGGACTATACGGTCGCGGTCGATCCGCGACAGGAGGGTTTCAGCGTGCCCGCGGTGCGACGAACAACCACTTCGCCAGTTTGCAGGACG
>WLND01000106.1 GCA_009726075.1 Actinomycetota bacterium | reverse complement strand
GGCTTCGAGACCGAGCACGTGGCCTACGCCGCGCACGTCGTGCCGGCCGTGACCTCGAGCTCCCGCATCGACGTGATCCTGCTCGACCTCGGCCTGCCGGACGGCGACGGCCTCGACGTCCTGCGCGAGCTTCGCCGCATCACCGACATCCCCGTCATCATCGCCACCGCGCGCGGCGACGAGACCGACCGGATCGTCGGGCTCGAGCTCGGCGCCGACGACTACGTCGTCAAGCCGTTCAGCGTCCGTGAGCTCGCCGCCAGAGTGCGGGCAGTGGCGCGCCGACGCCGGGTGGAGCCCACGATCGACGGCGGTCGGGTGGTCGTCGATCGCGCCAGGCACGTCGCACTCGTCGACGGCAGCGTCGTCGAGCTCACCGCCAAGGAATTCGACCTGCTCGCAGTGCTTGCCGAGGAGCCGGGTCGCGCAGTGCCCAGGCAGGAGCTGTTCTCCCGGGTCTGGGACCCGGTCTGGATCGGCACCGGCAAGACGCTCGACGTCCACGTCGCCTCGCTGCGAAAGAAGCTCGGGGATCCGACGCTCATCGAGACCGTGCGAGGCGTGGGCTACCGGCTCGCCGAGAGCGAGCAGTGACCAAGCGACTGGTCGTGGCGATGACGGTGGTCGCCGGCCTGGTCGCCATCGCCCTGGCCATCCCGCTCGCGTCGATCGCGGCGACGAACGTCCGGTCCGCCTTCGTATCGGACCTCGAGATCGAGACCCTCGGCACCGCCTCGGTGCTCGGGTCGCAGTCGCTCGAGCGCTGGCCGGGGACGATCTCGGACTCCGCGAAGCGCACGGGCGCGCGCGTCGTCGTCGTCGACTCCGACCGGGTCCTGCTCGTCGACAGCCGGAACTCCACCCTCGACCGTGCCTTCGACCGCCCGGAGATCGACCAGGCCCTCGCGGGCCGGCTCAACTCCGACGTGCGCCCCTCGGAGACCCTCGGCGAGGACTTGCGCTTCGTGGCCGCCCCGATCGTCCAGGGGCTCAGCGTCGTCGCGGCCGTGCGCTTCTCCCTGCCCGAGGACGCCGTCGCATCGCAGGTGAGGCGGACGCAACTGTGGCTCGTCGCCTTCGTGCTGGCCGTGATGATCGGCGCGGGATTGGTCGCCTGGCTCATCGCCCGCTCGATCGCCGGCCCGCTCAACCGGCTTTCGCTGGTCGCCGCGCGGTTGCCCGACGACCTCACCCTTCGGGCCTCGGAGTCCGACGGGCCCATCGAAGTGCGCTCGGTCGCCCGGGTGCTCAATCAGACAGCCGAGCGCCTCGCCGGCATCCTGCTGCGCACCGAGCGGGTCGCGGCCGACGCCTCCCACCACCTGCGCACCCCGCTGACCGGCGTGCGCCTGCGCCTCGAGGCGATCGAGGAGACCACCGACCAGGACGATGTGCGTCGTCAGGCCCAGGCCGCAACGACCGAGGTCGATCGCCTCACCCGCCGCATCGAGCAGGTGCTCGCCCTGGCCCGAAGCGATGCGGGAGCCGGGCTCGTCGAGATCGCCGACGCCACGGCGGTCGCGCGGGAGCGGGTCGGCGCCGCGCGGCCGAACGCGAGCCGGCGCGACCTGCACATCGACGAGCGCATCGCGCCGGGCCTCACCGTGTCATGCAGCGTCGGCACCCTCGCCCGCGTCATCGACGAACTCCTCGGCAACGCGCTGTCGTACGCCAGCACGCAGGTGCGCGTGACCCTCGAGGGCCGCGGAGGCGCGGTGGCACTGCGGGTCGAGGACGACGGCCCGGGGATCGCGGCCAGCGAGTGGGCCTCGGTCTTCGACCGGTTCACCAGGGGCTCGTCCGCGGTGCCCGGTGGCTCCGGCCTGGGCCTGGCCCTGGTCAGGGAGGCCGCTCGCGCCATCGGGGGCGATGCGGTGGCGGGTGCGTCCGACCTCGGCGGCCTGACCGTCGAAGTGACCTGGCCCGCGCCCAAATAGTCTTGCGCCATGGTGCAGACCGCTGACGTCGCCGTCATCGGCGGAGGGGTCGTCGGCCTCGCGCTCGCCGATGCCTGGCTCGCTCGCAACCCAGGGTCGTCCGTTGTGGTCCTCGAGAAGGAGGACGCCCTCGCCGAGCATGCGTCCGGACGAAACAGCGGCGTGCTGCACGCCGGTTTCTACTACGCGCCGGACTCCCTCAAGGCCCGGCTGACAAGGCAGGGCAATGCTCTTCTGCGCGAGTTCTGCGCCGAGCGCGGGGTCGAGGTGCGCGAGACCGGCAAGGTCGTCGTGACCCAGAGCGACGACGAGCTTCCGGCGCTGCGCGAGCTGTACCGGCGCGGCGAAGCCAACGGAGTGCACCTCGAGATGGTCGACGAGGCCCAGCTGCGCGAACTCGAGCCGCTGGCGCGCACGCACGGCTCGGCGCTGTGGTCGCCGACGACGGCCGTCGCGAGCCCCGCCGCCGTCGTCGAGGCACTGGCCGCCCGGGTGCGCGACCGCGGGGGCGAGATCCTGCTCGGCAGTCCGGTGCTCGCCGCCGGACCGGGTTTCATCAAGACGGCGCGAGACGGACGCCGCAGCGTGGGGCACATCATCAACGCCGCAGGCCTGCACGCAGACACCGTGGCCCACTGGTTCGGGGTCGGCGAGGAATACCGCATGCTCCCCTTCAAGGGCCTGTACTGGTACGGATCATGGGAACCGGGGCGGCTGAAGCGTCACGTGTATCCCGTGCCCGACCCGCGCAACCCGTTCCTCGGGGTGCATCTGACCGTCACCGTCGACGGCCGGGCGAAGATCGGCCCGACCGCGATCCCGGCCCTGTGGCGCGAGGACTACGGCGGCGTGGGGGGATTCTCGATCGGCGAGACCTGGGACATCGCGCGTATTTACCCGTCGTTCCTGCGCAGCCCGCACCATGACGTCCCGGGCCTCGTCCGAACGGAGATGCCCAAGTACTCGCGCACGCATCTGGTGCGCCAGGCCCAGCCGCTCGTGCCCTCGGTGCGTCCGTCCGACTTCACGACGAAGGGACGTCCCGGGGTTCGCGCCCAACTGCTCAACATCGTCGACCGGAAACTCGAGATGGACTTCGTGGTGCGCCCCGGCGAGCGGTCGACCCATGTGCTCAATGCGGTGTCGCCGGCGTGGACGAGCTCGCTCGCGGTGGCCGAGCACGTGGTGGCGGGCATCGAGGCGTAACGCGCCTGCGGATGCCCGTGGGAGTGAGACTCGGCCACGGCCCAGCGGCAGGGACGACGAGCGGCTTCGTGGTTCACGAGGCCGTGCTCGCCGTCCCGTGGCGCTGCAGGGTCAGGCGGCCGGCGCGATGAGCCGGCCCATGCCGGAGTAGCTGCGGGAATACCACGAACCGGTCACCGGGCCGAGCCGTACCCCCTTGTGCGGGTTCACGGCGTTCACCATCTTGCCGTGGCCGACGTAGATGCCGACATGGTGCGCGCCGCCGCGGAAGTAGAAGACCAGATCGCCCGGCAGGGCATCGCGGTAGCGAACCCGCTTGATCCTGTCCCACTGCGAGTACGACAGGTGCGGCAGGTTGATGCCGGCGGCGTGCTTGTAGACGTAGGAGGTGAGGCCCGAGCAGTCGAACGCGTTGGGGCCGGCGCGTCCGGCGCGGTACGGGTCGCCGATCTGGGCCTTGGCAAGCTTCACGACCTTGGCGCGCAGGGCGCTGACCGCCGCCACCTTTGCGCGCTGAACGGCCTGGTGCATGATCGCGGCCCGTCGGGCGCCGACTTGATTCGGTGCGACGACGGTGCCGGTGACCGGCGTGGACTGCGTGATGTCGGTGGGTGCCGGGGCACTGCCTCCGGCCTGGGTCTCGGCCTGTGCGACGGAGGCGCCGACGCCTCCGGTGATGACCGAGCCTGCGATTGCCGTGACGGCAACGGTGCGAATTGCATGTCTTCGAAGTGCTTCATGAAACGGACGACGCATAGGTTGGGCTCCTTGGGATTGTCTTCGCCACCCGGGGGGTAGGTGGCTGACTGCCCGCTGGCTGCGAGCGGCCCCTGGATCGGCAACTTCGAGGGACGCTACGTTGGCCGGCAATGATCACGGTTTGATCACGACCGGGTTTCGGACGCCGGTTGGAATGAATGTGGGATGCGTCACAGGGTCGTTAGGGGATGTCCATCGAGTCCCACCAGCCCCACGCGTCACATCCACCACGTGCAGTGATCCGATATTCCATCGAATGCTGGTCTGAACCGCGTCGCGGGGTTCGTTAGGGTTTGGACGTGACCGCGCCCAGGAAAACCCTCGCCAAGGGGCTGATCTTCGTCGGCGCCGCAACCCTCGTCGGCAACGGCGCGGCCTATGCCCTGTCGATCATCGCGGCCCGTCAGCTGGTGCCCGCAGAGTTCGGCGCCCTGGGCGCGATGCTCGGCATCCTCATCATCGTGTCGACCCTGTCGATCGCCATGCAGGCCCTCACCGCCCGGCGCGTCTCGACCGCCGGGGCCAACCGGGCCGAGGTCGAGGGCCAGGCGATCCGGCTGTCGGTCTACATCGGAGTCGCGCTCCTCGTCGGCGGCGTCATCGCCGCATGGCCGCTCGCCTCGGTCTTCTCGATCCCCTACGTGGCCCTGGCAATGGGCCTGGCATCGCTCGGCTTCGTCGTGCTCGGCACCGGCGCCCTGGGCATCGCTCAGGGCCGCGAGGAGCACCTGCGCTTCTCATTCGGCTTCATCGCCAACGGCTTCGGCCGCGCGGGCTTCGGCATCATCTTCGTCCTCATCTTCCCGAGCATCACCGGCATCTCGGCGGGCATCCTCGTCGGCTGCGCCATCGGTGCCATCGTGAGCTTCCTCATCATCTCCCCGGGCACCTGGAGCCGGTCGCTCGCCAAGGGCGGCACCGGCGAATTCGCCCACATCGCCCACGCCCTGCTCGTGCTGTTCACCCTGACCAACGTCGACGTGCTGCTGGCCCGGATCTTCCTGACCGAGAACCAGTCCGGCGAGTACTCGGTCGGCGTCCTGCTCGCCAAGATCGCGTTCTTCCTCCCGAACGCCATCATCATCGTGCTGTTCCCCAAGATGACCTCGGCCGACTCCCGGCGCACCGTGTTCGTCGCGACCGGCCTGACCGCGGTGGTCGGCGTCCTCATCACGACCTTCAGCATCCTGTTCGGATCCTTCGTCATCCGGGTGCTCGGCGGCGCCGACTATGTTGCCGAGCTCGGCCCGGAGGCCTGGCTGTTCGCCCTCGAGGGCTCGGCGTTCGCCCTCGTGCAGGTGCTCCTCTACGCCCGGCTCGCATCGCAGGACCGACGGGCCGTTGCGTCGGTCTGGATCGCCCTGGTCATCCTCGTGGCCGCCGTTGCCGGCTGGCGCCACGGCTCGGTCGCCGAGATCGTCACCACCGTCGTGGCCGTATCGCTCGTCCTCACCCTGCTCGGTCTGGTCATGGACATCCGAAAGTCAGTGCGCGCCCATGGCGCGGACGCCAAGGCATCGCAGGACGAGACTGTCGTGCCGATCGAGGCCGCCGAGTAGCGGCCTGCCCGGCTGCGCTCAGGCCATGAGGTGCTCGTGCACCCACGCCCCGAGGCGCGCCGAGCACGCATCGACCGACTCCTGCCACGACATCGCGGCCTCCGAGCCGGCCTGATCGCTCACCTGCTTCACGAGCACCACTGGGATACCGGCGGCGGTGGCCGCACGGGCCACGGCATAGCCCTCCATGTCGACGAGATCGGCATGCGCCGCGAGCCGATCCCGGGCGGCGGGGTCGGAGATGAACGCATCGCCGGTCGTCAACGTGACCGCAGCGGGCCCGCCCCCCGAACCCATCTCGATCGGATCCCCGAAGCGCAGGCCGGTCAGCGCGAACAGCGCATCATTGTCGAGGTCATGCTGCGTGACCCGGGCCACCACATGGGTTCCGTCGAGGCCCTCCCGAAGCGCGCCGGCGGTGCCGAGATTCACGACCGAACTCGGCCGATGCTGACCGAGGAACGTAGCGACGGCAACGGCCGCGTTGACCTTGCCCGCGCCTGTCACGAGGATCGGCAGGCCGTGCTCGTGCAGGTGGGTTGCCTCCTCGTCCAGGGCGACCACGAGGAGGGGACGATCGGGAGTGACGGTTCGGTGCAGGCGCATGGAGGGACGCTACCCTGACGAGCGTGCTCGACGTCGCCCGCCCGCTGCAGGAAGGCGCAGCCTCGTGATGCGCAGCACGGTGACGCGTAGGGCCAGGGTTGCTGGGCTCGCAGCGCTCGCATTGGCGCTTGCCGCCTGCTCGTCCGCGCCCGCGTCGATCACCGTCCCAGCGTCGAGAACCGACCTGACCCCGATCGGGGCAACCATGGCCGACGTGCCGGTCGAGCGGGTCATCGACGGCGACACCATCAAGGTTCTGCTGAGCGGGCAATCGGTGTCGGTCCGCCTGATCGGCATCGACACGCCCGAGACCGTGAAGCCGGGCTCACCGGTCGAGTGCTTCGGGCCCGAGGCGTCCGACTTCGCGAAG
>WLND01000105.1 GCA_009726075.1 Actinomycetota bacterium | reverse complement strand
CGAGGCGTTTCGCTGGTCAGAGCCCTTTTCTCGTCGCTTGCGCCGGATAGCGGCTTAAATTCCCGGTCGTTTCAGCCGGATAGTGGCTCAAACGACCGGGGGTGGTCGGGTTAGCCTGGCTGGCAGGGTGGGCACCAGTACAGCTTGCGCGCCTGCATGTCGGCCATTCGTATCGCCGATCCGCACAGGTAGCAGTCCATGCCCTCCCGCCGGTACACGTACACCTCGCCTCCGTGGCGATCCTTACGAGCAAGGCGCCCCATGATCTCCGGCATGTGCTCGGGGCGGACCGTGTCGATTCGCCGGCGCTTGACCCCGTCGGCCATGAGCACCGTCAGGTCCGTCCAGATCGCCTCGAAATCAGCCCACGACACCATGGCGCCCGGCCGATACGGCGAGATGTTCTGCCGAAAGAGCACCTCGGCCCGGTAGATGTTGCCGACGCCGGCGAACAGCCGCTGGTCCATCAGCAGGGCACCGATCGACGACCTGGATCGCGTCACCTTCACCCATGCCCGCATCGGGTCGGCGTCGGCACGGATCGGATCCGGGCCGACCCGCGCAATCGCCGCCAGCCGCTCGTCGTCTCCGAGCACCTCGCACACCGTCGGCCCCCGTAGTTCCGCGTAGTGGGTGGCATTGCGCAACCGCAATCGGATGAGGCCCTGCTCCGCCGGCGCCTCCCCTTTCGCGATCCGCCACTTGCCGAACAGCCCGAGATGCACATGGACCCACCGGTCGTTGGCGAAGGCGATGAACAGGTGCTTGCCATGAGCCTCAGCGCCGACGAGCCGTACTCCGTCGACGAGGGCGGCCCCGTCGGCGAACCGGCCCTGGGGGCTGTCGACCTCGGTCGCCTTGCCGCCGAAGGCCCTCGCGATTGCCCGCGCTTGGCTATGGACCACGTGACCTTCGGGCATGCACGTGATCCTGACAGGCTTGCCAGATGGCAGCGACCGCAGGACGGCTCATCGGCATCGACGGGTACCGCGGCGGCTGGGTCGGTGCCGCCTGGTTCGACGGGCGACTCGAGTGGCGGACCGCCCGCGTCGGCAGCTTCAGCGACCTCATCGCCGACGCCGAGTGGGCCTGCGTCGATATGCCGGTCGGGCTCACCGACCGCGGTTGGCGCGCATGCGACGTCCGCGCCAAGGAACTCCTCGGCACCGCCCGGTCGCGGGTGTTCATGACCCCGCCACGAGCCGTGGTCGATCTCGGGCTGTCTGCGCCCAACGTCGACGCGCAGCGACTGGCCCGCGAGCTCACCGGCCAGGGCGTGAGCCGTCAGGCCCTGGCGCTTTCCAGCCGGATTCTCGACGTCGACTCCTGCCTCCCCGACTCGCGCATCCTCGAGGTGCATCCCGAGCTCAGCTTCCAGCGCATGGCGGGTCGCGTGCTGCCGTCCAAGAAAGAGGCCCGGGGCATCGCCTGTCGTATCGAGTCGCTGCTTTCCTCGATGACGGACGTTGACACGCTCGCCGCCCTGCAATGCGCCCCGCCCGATGCGCCCATCGACGACTGCCTCGATGCCCTTGCGGCACTGTGGACTGCCCGCCGCCACGCGCAGGGTCAGAGCACGGCGATTCTCGAGGACCCTGACATCGATGCTCGCGGCACGGCCATGCAGATGGCCATCTAGGCGTCGATCAGTCCAGGCGGCACGCGGCGGTCGAGCCGGGCAACCGATGGCGGTGTGCCGCCACGACCCGGTACACGCGTTCGGCGAGCCAGGCGATGCCGGGCCACCGGATCACCGTTCCCACGACGCCCCACGGCCGGCGGCAGCAGCGCAGGGCGCCGGCGATCGCTGCCGCGCCCGATACGCGGCCTCCCTGATCGAAGAACTGCACGGCGCTTCGGCACTCGTCCGAAGACGTGCCGAGGGCCTCGAGATCAGCCCCCTGCCACGGGGCGACCTCAAGGTCGCCTGTCGACCACGACGCCAGGCGCGCCGCCGAGACCGCGCAGAAGCCGCAGTCGCCGTCGAACAGCAGGATCGCCATCAGTCGAAGATCGGGCCCTCGGTCCGGGAGCGCTTCAGTTCGTAGAACCCCGGCGTGCTGGCAACGAGGACGACGCCGTCCCAGAGACGTCCGGCGGCCTCGCCCTTGGGGGCGGGGGTGACGACCGGGCCGAAGAACCCGATGAGCGCCCCATCCGAGCCGGGCACTGCGATCACCGGCGTGCCGACATCGGTGCCGACGAGCGCGATCCCACGGGCGTGGCTCGCGCGAAGCTCGACGTCGACCGAGTCGCCGTCGCCCACCGCTGCCAGCTCGGCAGGCAGGCCCACCTCTGCCAGCGCTTCGGCGATCACGGCGTCGAGATCCTTGCGCTCGCCGGGATGCAGGCGGGTCCCGATGGCGGTGTAGAGCGGCAGGACGACCTCGTCGCCGTGCTGCTGCTGGGCAGCGATGACGACCCGCACTGGCTTCCAGGCCTGTCGCATGATCTCCACGTACTCGTCCGAGAGTTCGCGTCCGTCGTTGAGGACAGCCAGCGACATCACGTTCCAGCGGACCGAAATATCGCGCACCTTCTCGACCTCGAGCATCCATCGCGAGGTCATCCACGCCCAGGGGCACATCGGATCGAACCAGAAATCAGCCGTTGTCATCACGACGGACACCGTAGTGGAAGGATCAGCCCATGGCTGGCACCGAGAACCTCACCCGCGCTGAAGCGAAGGACCGCTCCTCCATCATCGAGAGCCGCTCGTATGCGGTCGACCTCGATCTCACCGTGGGCGACGCGACATTCGCGACCACGACGACCGCGACCTTTGGCTGCCGAACCCCCGGCGCCTCGACGTGGATCGACCTGATCGCGCCGACCGTGGCGTCCGTCGTCCTCAACGGCACGGCCCTTGACCCGTCCGCGTGCGTCGACGGTGCCCGCATCACGCTGCCGAACCTCCTGGCCGACAACACGGTCGTCATCACCGCCCTCGGCGCCTACATGAATACCGGCGAGGGGCTCCACCGGTTCGTCGACCCCGTCGACGATGAGGTGTACCTCTATACCCAATTCGAGTCGGCCGATGCCCGTCGTATGTATGCCTGCTTCGAGCAGCCCGATCTCAAGGCAACCTTCGCACTGACCGTCACCGCGCCCGCCCACTGGAAGGTCGTGAGCAATGCGCCGACGCCTGCGTCGCAGCCAGTGTCGGACGGCGTCGCCCGCTGGGCCTTCGAGCCCACCCCGCGGATGTCGACCTACATCACCGCCCTCGTCGCCGGCCCCTTCCACGAGGTGCGCGACTCCTACACCGGCCCGCACGGCACGTATCCGATGGGCGTCTTCTGCCGCGAGTCACTCGCTCAGTACCTGGACGCAGACGACATCTTCGAGCTGACGAAGCAGGGGTTCGCCTTCTTCGAGGAGGCGTTCAAGACGCCGTACGCCTTCGGCAAGTACGACCAGCTCTTCGTGCCCGAGTTCAATGCGGGCGCCATGGAGAACGCGGGCTGCGTCACGTTCCTCGAGGACATGGTGTTCCGGTCTCGTGTCACCGACGCCGCCTATGAGCAGCGCGCGAACACGATCCTGCACGAGCTTGCCCACATGTGGTTCGGAGATCTCGTCACCATGACATGGTGGGACGACCTGTGGCTCAACGAGTCCTTTGCCGAGTGGGCCTCCCACTATGCGAACGTCAACGCCACTCGCTACACCGACGCCTGGACAACGTTCTCAAATCAGCGCAAGGCGTGGGCGTACCGCCAGGACCAGCTGCCGTCCACCCACCCCATCGCAGCCGACATGGTCGACCTCGACTCCGTCCGCGTGAACTTCGACGGCATCACCTACGCCAAGGGTGCCTCTGCCCTGCGCCAGCTGGTCGCCTGGGTCGGCGAGGAGCAGTTCCTGGCCGGTGTCACGACCTACTTCTCGAAGCACGCCTGGGGCAACACGGAGCTCTCCGACCTCCTCTCCGAGCTCGAGGTCACATCCGGTCGCGATCTTTCGAACTGGACGGACGAGTGGCTGCGGACGAGCGGCGTCAACCTGATGCGGCCGACGGTCTCGGTCGATGCCGACGGCAACTACGTGTCGGTCGACATCATCCAGGAGCCTCCGACGTCGCCGGCTGGCATCGCCCCGATCCTCCGGTCGCATCGCATTGCGGTTGGGCTCTACGACGTGGTCGGCTCGTCGCTTATTCGGCGCGAGCGGATCGAGCTCGACGTCGTCGGGGCGAGCACCCCGGTGCCACAGCTCGTGGGAGCGCGCCAGCCTGACCTCCTCCTGCTCAATGACGACGACCTCACCTTCACCAAGATCCGCCTCGACGAGCGGTCCTGGAAAACATCCGTCGATCACCTCGGCGACGTGGACAGCTCACTGGCACGCGCGCTCATCTGGGGCGCGGCCTGGGACATGACCCGCGACGCGGAGGTCTCGACGGGCGACTACCTGTCGCTCGTGCTCAGCGGCATCGGGCAGGAGTCCGACATCGGCGTCGTGCAGGTGGTGCTGCGCCAGCTCAAGACAGCAATCGACCTGTTCGCTGCGCCGGGTAACCGCACCGGCTATCTCGAGCGCCTTGCTGATGCGGTGCTCGAACTCGCCCGTGCCGCAGACGCTGGGAGCGACCGTCAGCTCGCCTTCACCCGGGCGTTCGCCGGCGCTGCCGAGACAGATGCCCACCAGGCCATCCTCGGCGGCCTCCTCGATGGATCAGTCTCGTGGGATGGCCTCACCGTCGATACCGATCTCCGCTGGTTCTTCCTGCAGCGACTCGTGGCCCGTGGCGTCTTCGAGGAGGACGTCATCGCGGCCGAGCTCGCGACCGACGACACCGCGACCGGCCGTCGTCAGGCAGCCGTCGCCCGGGCGGCGCGTCCGACGGCCGTCGCCAAGGGGCTCGCGTGGGCCGATATCGTCGATCGCCACGACCTGCCGAATGCGCTCATGAACGCCACTATCGGCGGGTTCGTCCAGCCCGACCAGGCCGAGCTGCTCACTCGCTACCGCGAGGAGTACTTCGCCGTGCTGCCGCGGGTGTGGCGGGAGCGCACCATGGAAATGGCCCAGGACATCACGATGAGCCTGTATCCGGCCTACCTCGTCGACGACGAGACCCTGCGGCAGACCGATGCCTTCCTGGCCACCCCCGACCTCGCCGCTCCCCTACGGCGCCTGCTGGCGGAGGGCCGCGACGGAGTGGAACGGGCGAAGCGGGCCAGGGCAAACGACGCAACCTAATCCCCTTTTCTGCATCCGGTCTTCTGCATCTGGCCCGGAATCTGGGCCAGATGCAGAAAAGGGGCACTCAGCAGGGACTTTTCGTTCATCCTGCCCATCAGGGCCTGTGGATAACCTGTTGCCGAGCGTCGGCTCAGCGGGCAGAGTGCCGCCATGCCGACTTCATACCGAACCGCGTTCGAGATCCAGGCCATGCGCCAGGCGGTTCTCACGCGGGCAGCCGCCCAGGGCGGCGTCTTTCGGCGCGAAGACCTCAACGCCTGGGGCTTCGACGCAACCGTGCTGCCCGTCATGGTTCGGCGCGGGCATTGGCGAAAGCTCCGCTACGGGGTCTACGCCGATGCAACGGTCCTCGATCACGGTCACAACGATCCGCGCCAGCAGCACCTCACCTCGTGCGCCGCAGCCATCTCCGCCCTTCGGCTTCCGGCGTATGTGTTCGGCACTTCGGCGGCCCTGGTCCACGGCCTGCCGCTGGATCGGCACATCGAACCAAGGCCGCATCTGGTGCGTCACGCCTACCGTGACGTCCGTGCACTGAACCGGTCCCCGAACAGGCCCCCCGGCCTTGCCGACGTTCACGTCGCAACCCACGATTTGAGTGCCGAAGACCTCACCGTCCTCGACGGGGTTCCGATCGTCGGCCGCCCACTTGCTGCAGTGAGCGCCTCCTGCCAGTCCTCACCCGATTGGGCCGTCGGGCTCCTCGATGCAGTGCTCTGGGACGGATCGGCAACGCTCGAGGAGTTGCAGGCCATGATCGACCGGTGGCCGCTCCTCAAGGGCATCGGCACTGCCCGACGGGCCTGCCTCTTGGCGCGGCCGGGGGCTCAGACCATCCTCGAATCACTCTCGAGGGTCCGACTCGTCCGCGCGGGCCTTGACGAGCCGCGGCTGCAGGTACCTTTTCACGACGCCGCCGGCCTCATTGGCTACGCAGACATGTTCTGGGAGCATCTCGGCGTGATCGGCGAGGCAGACGGCCGATCCAAGTACGCGACGCGGGAGGACGTGTTCCTCGAGAAGGTCCGTGAGGATCGACTTCGCGAGCTCGGCTATGAGGTCGTCCGCTGGACGTGGATTGAGATCATGACGGATCCGGCCGCCGTGGTCCGACGAATCATCGCAGCGAGTCGGCGCTCACGCCGTCGCGTCGCCTGATGCCGGCCGCTGAACCGGCAACCCATGGGTCGGATGAACGAATCAACGTCAATTCAGGGCCGATTGGTT
>WLND01000104.1 GCA_009726075.1 Actinomycetota bacterium | reverse complement strand
GTGAACGAGCGCTGAGTGCGGGCGTCTCACGCCATTAGGCTCGCCGGGTGAACATCCTCGTCATCGGATCCGGTGCCCGCGAGCACGCGCTCGTGACCGCGCTCAGGCTCGACACCAGCGTCGACCGCATCATCTGCGCGCCCGGCAACGCCGGAATCGCGCGCGATGTCGAGACTTGCGAGGTCGATGCCACGAGCGCTCAGGCGATCGGCGATCTCGCCGCCGAACTCAAGGTCGACCTCGTCGTCATCGGCCCAGAGGTGCCCCTCGTCGCGGGAGCCGCCGACGCTGTGCGAGCCCACGGCATCGCCTGCTTCGGGCCATCGGCCGCTGCGGCCCAGCTCGAGGGCAGCAAGGCCTTTGCGAAACAGGTCATGGACGAGGCGGGCGTCGATACGGCGCGGGCGCGCGTGTGCGAGGCGCTGGACGAGGTCGCAGCGGCACTCGACGAGTTCGGTGCCCCGCATGTGGTGAAGGACGATGGCCTCGCCGCAGGCAAGGGGGTGGTCGTCACGAGTGATCGGGACGAGGCATTCGCGCACGCGCGAGCCTGCCTCGACCGCGGGGGCGATGCCCGGGTCGTGATCGAGGAGTACCTCGATGGCCCAGAGGTCTCGCTGTTCGGCATCACCGATGGCACGACGATCATCCCCCTCGAACCGGCGCAGGATTTCAAGCGCGCGTTCGATGGCGATGCCGGGCCCAACACCGGCGGCATGGGGGCGTACTCGCCGCTTCCGTGGGCGCCGTCCGATCTCGTGGCGAACGTGACTGAGCATGTGCTCGAGCCGATGATCGACACGATGCGCGAGCGTGGCACGCCGTTCTCAGGACTCCTGTATGCCGGGCTGGCCCTGACCTCCAAGGGCATCCGGGTGATCGAGTTCAATGCCCGGTTCGGTGATCCCGAGACCCAGGTGGTGCTCGCGAGGCTCGTCACTCCGCTCGGGCAGGTGCTTCTCGCGGCCGCCACCGGCACCCTCGCCGACCTGCCGCCCCTCGAGTGGCGCACGGGTGCGGCCGTCACCGTCGTCATCGCCTCGAAGGGCTACCCCGAGAGCCCGGTCACCGGTGACCTGATCTACGGCCTCGGAGAGGCAGGGGCAATCGGGGGCGTATCGGTCCTCCACGCAGGAACCCGGGCACAGGGCGACGGCATCGTCTCCGCGGGTGGGCGGGTGCTTTCCGTCACCGCCGTGGGCGACGACATCGAGGCTGCGCGGACTCGTGCCTACGAGGCCATCGACTGCATCTCCCTCGAGGGCTCCCACCATCGCCGTGACATTGCCGAGGCGAAGCGATCCGGATGAACGACAAGGCCTTGCCCCGAGCGCCCGGACGGGGGTAGTTTCTCGTCTTCAGCCGAGGAGGTTTCACCGTGCACGTATTTCGCATTCTTAGTCTCGCAACCGCAAGCGCAACGATGGCTGCCTTGGCTGCTACCGCGCTGGCGCCCGCGGCAGGCGCCGCGCCTAGGCCGGGAGCCGCGTGCTCCAAGGCTGGCGTCACCGTGCACGTGGGCAATAGTGATCTGCGCTGCATGAAGAAGGGCGCGAAGCTCGTGTGGGTGAGGGTCTCCGGCCAGTCGGGCGGCAGCGGATCCGGAAGCGGCACGAGCAACGGCATCGCCTCGAACGCGAGCATCCCGAAGGCTGTCAAGAACTGGGGTCTGGCGGTCGACACCTACAGCGCCAGCACGGGCAAGGCCGGCGTCATGCAGATCCGGGGGGTGACGCCTCCGACGTTCAGTGACCCCGCCGACACGGCGATGTACCGGCACATTCTGGGCATCTACGGCGAGGACGTCCGCGGTGCCAAGGAGCCGCAGATGTCATTCATCGCACCCCTTGGCACGCCGGTGATCTCCATGGTCGATGGCACGGTCTGCGACCTGCCGCAGCTCTACAGCAACGACTACAGCGTCCGTGTCGCCCCGACCGGCACTTCGTGCATGCCTGGCGGGGCATCGATCCTGTTCGAGCACGAGCACCTCGTCAATCCTTCGGTGAAGGTCGGCGACAGGGTCAAAGCTGGCCAGCCGATCGGCCTCGTCAGCGACTACAACCCCAACTGGAAAGCCCTGGGCTTCGGCACCATCGAGACCGGAGTCTTCTTCTCGAAGAACGACAACAGCGGCAAGCCGTGGCACGCGTGCCTCGCCAACTACCTCGACCCGGCAACGAAGGCATCGATGCTTGCCGTGCTCACCTCGGTCGAGAATGCGTGGATCGCGGAGCGAAATGACCCCTCGCTCTACAGCCTGGCGGCCCAGAACCCGGTGGGTTGCCTCACGCAGGACGACATCACGGACAGCAACACCGGAACGAGGTAACCGGAGGGGGCAGCCCCGACGGCGCTGGCGACGAGGTTGGAGGGGCCCGGCCCGCGTGGAAGGATGAGGGCGTGATTGCGGACGAACAGATCCCGAACGTCCTTTCAGACCGGTATGCCTCCGCGGCCATGAACGGGATTTGGTCGCCCACCGCGAAGATCGTGCTCGAACGCCGGCTGTGGATCGCGGTGATGAGGGCGCAGTCCGAGCTCGGCCTGTCGATACCGGTCGAGGCCATCGCTGATTATGAGGCCGCGATCGAACAGGTCGACCTGATGTCGATTGCCCATCGCGAGCGGGTGAGCAAGCACGACGTGAAGGCCCGGATCGAGGAGTTCAACGACCTCGCCGGGCATGAGCTCATCCACCTCGGCATGACCTCGCGCGACCTCACCGAGAATGTTGAGCAGCTGCAGATCCGCGAGTCGCTCGGTCTCGTTCGCGACAAGGCGGTGGCAGCCCTCGCGCGTCTCGCAGCCCTCGCAGCGCAGTACTCCGACACGGCACTCACCGGACGCTCGCACAACGTGCCCGCCCAGACGACCACCCTGGGCAAGCGCTTCGCGAGTGCCGCCGATGAGCTCCTTATCGCCTTCGCGCGCATCGACGAACTGCTGAACAGGTACCCGCTTCGCGGGATCAAGGGCCCGGTTGGCACGGCGCAGGACATGCTCGATCTCCTCGATGGCGACGCGGTCAAGCTCGAGGCGCTCGAATCGAGCGTGGCGCGCCACCTCGGCTTCGCCGACGTCCTCACAAGCGTGGGGCAGGTCTACCCGCGGTCCCTCGACTTCGACGTCGTCGCCGCCCTCGTGCAGGTTGCGGCAGCGCCGTCCAGCCTTGCCACCACCATCCGACTCATGGCCGGGCTCGACCTCGTGACCGAGGGTTTCCGCCCTGGGCAGGTCGGCTCGTCGGCGATGCCACACAAGATGAACAGCCGCTCCTGCGAACGGGTCAATGGGTTCGCGGTGCTGCTGCGCGGCTACCTCACGATGACCTCGGAGCTCGCCGGGAGCCAGTGGAACGAGGGCGATGTCTCCTGCTCCGTCGTTCGCCGGGTAGCGCTGCCCGACTCGTTCTTTGCGTTGGACGGCCTCTTCGAGACGTTCCTGACGGTGCTCGACGACTTCGGCGCCTTCCCCGCAGTGATCGACCGCGAACTCGACCGCTACCTGCCATTCCTCGCCACGACAAAGATCCTCATGGCCGCGGTGCGCAACGGTGTCGGGCGCGAGACAGCGCACGAGGTCATCAAGGAGCACGCGGTGGCCGTGGCGCTCGCCCTGCGCGAGCAGGTCGCGGCCGAGAACGACCTGCTCGAGCGCCTGGCCGCCGACGGCCGGCTCGGGATCGCGCTCCCAGAACTGCAGGCGCTCATCTCGCAGCCCCTCGATTTCACCGGCGCGGCGGGCCAGCAGGTCGCGGCTGTCGTCGAGCGGGTCAACGTCCTTGCGACTGCGCATCCGGACGCCGCCGCCTACCACCCTGGAGACATCCTGTGACCATCGAGCCCCCGCCCTACGCCCTCCCTGATAGCTATACGCACCTGTACTCGGGCAAGGTCCGCGACCTCTACACGACTCCCGAGGATCGCCTCCTCTTCGTCGCGAGCGACCGAATCTCCGCCTACGACTGGGTGCTGCCCACGACCATCCCGGACAAGGGCCGCATCCTCACCCAGCTATCGCTCTGGTGGTTCGAGGTGCTCGAGGGCGTGGTGCCCAATCACCTGCGCAACACCAATGTGCCGTCCGCCGTGCGGGGTCGGGCGATGATCTGCGACCGCCTCGAGATGCTCCCGATCGAGTGCGTCGTGCGGGGCTATCTCACTGGATCGGGCCTTGTCGACTACCGCGCGGCCGGTTCCATCTGCGGGCTCAACCTGCCGCCGGGGCTCAAGGACGGCTCGCTGCTGCCCAAGCCGATCTTCACGCCTGCCGAGAAGGCGCCGGCGGGCGAGCACGACCGCAACGTCACCTTTGACGAGGTCATGATGCTCATCGGTCAGGAGGAGGCCCAGGAACTCAGGCGACTGTCCCTGGAGATCTATCGGCGGGCCGAAGCGCTGGCTCGCGAGCGCGGACTCATCCTCGCCGACACGAAGTTCGAGTTCGGGATCGGGCTGTCGGGCAAGTACGCCGGGCAGGTTGTGCTCGCAGACGAGGTGCTCACCCCGGATTCGTCACGCTACTGGCCACTGCTCGAGTGGGAGCCCGGTCATCCCCAGGCGTCGTTCGACAAGCAGTACGTCCGCGATTGGCTCACCTCGCCGGCGTCGGGCTGGGACAAGGACAGCGATACGCCGCCGCCGCCGCTGCCCGATGAGGTCGTCGAGAAGACCCGGGCCAAGTACATCGAGGCCTACGAGCGCCTGACCGGTGAGACCTTCAGGTGACCACCTGGCTGGTCACGGGGGGTGCGGGCTACATCGGCGCGCATGTGGTGAGGGTGCTGCAGGCAAGCGGTCGCAACGTCGTGGTGCTCGATGACTTCTCGAGTGGCGTCGAGCGCAAGGTACCGCCCGGTGTCGCGGTAGTTCGAGCATCGGTTGCCGACCGTGGCGCCGTAGCGGCTGCGCTGCGCGAGCACGCCGTCGACGGAGTCATTCACCTGGCGGCCAAGAAGGCGGCAGGGGAGTCCGTCCACATCCCCCTCTACTACTACCGCGAGAACGTCGACGGCATGCTGAGCCTCCTTGAGGCGATGAAAGCCGAGGGGGTGCAACGGTTTGTGTACTCCTCATCGGCCGCCGTCTATGGCACGCCACTGACGAACCCGATCGACGAAGACGCTCCGCTGACCCCCGAGTCGCCGTACGGCGAAACGAAGGTGGCCGGCGAGTGGATGTCGCGGGCCCAGGGGGTCGCCGACGGACTCTCGTGGGTTGCCCTCCGCTACTTCAACGTTGCGGGAGCGGCGGGTGATGAGCTCGGTGACAATAGCGTGAACAATCTGGTGCCGATGGTCTTCCGCGCGCTGGCCAATGGTGAGCGTCCGAGAATCTTCGGCGACGACTACCCGACCCCTGACGGCACCTGCATTCGCGACTACATCCACGTCGCCGACCTCGCAGATGCCCACGTAGCCGCTGCCAGCCATTGCGAGACGACGCAAAGTGCGACAGTGCTCAATGTCGGTCGGGGAGTTGGCTCGTCGGTTCGCGAGGTGATGGACATGGTGTCGGACGTCGTCGGGGCCGATGTGCAGCCCGAGGTCGTCGCGCGCCGAGCGGGCGACCCACCGGCTTCGACCGCGGCGACGGAGCGGATTGCCGATGTCCTCGGCTGGCGAGCCAGGCACGACCTGCGCGACATGGTTGCCTCGGCGTGGTCGGCGTGGCAGGCGCATCCGCCGCACTGACGCGTGCTACCCGCGCGGCGCGTCGAAACTTTTCCTCAAGTACCGTGTTTTCACGGTGTTGCTCGTGGGCCTCGAGCAGTCAGACTGTGACTCGTTGCCCCGCAGGCAAGGCGCCTGCCGATCTTCGGATCGACTGCTCGAGGAGAGAAATGGACCCCCGTTCTGACAAGCACCGCCCCTTGATTGCTGCTGTTCTCGGCCTGTCGGCCTTGGTCGCAGCCACGGGTTTGATGGCCGCGCCGGCATCTGCGGCTGGTTCAGTATCCGAGATCAAGCTCGTGAGCAGCCTCGACGAGCCGCGCGGCTACTGCATCGACATGACCGGGTCCAAGGAGAGCGCCTCGCCGACCAGCCCCCTGCAGACCCACTCCTGCTACGACTCCGAAGGCGGCATCACGGTCGATCAGGGCGTCACGACGACCGGTATCGCGAAGGGCTCGCTGCGGTTCCCCTACTTCGGGGTCTGCGTTGTCGGAGCCGGCGTGAAGGCAGGCGGTAGCGTCACCCTGAAGTCATGCGGCACCAAAGTGACGAAGGCAGTGGTGATGAGCGGGGGCATGATCATGCCGGTCGGCTCCAAGACCCTGTGCCTCACCGCGGGCCCGACGTCGACGCCCGGTGGTGGCGGATCGCCGGTCCACCTGAAGCGCACACTGACGTGGGAGACCTGTGCGGCGGCGACCGCTGATCGACAGACTTGGCGAGTGCAGTCGTAATTCCTGTGAATCACTGAATGGAGTACAGAATGCTGAAAACGTCTGGACGGAAGGCGGCGGCCGCTGCAGCGGTCGCGTGC
>WLND01000103.1 GCA_009726075.1 Actinomycetota bacterium | reverse complement strand
CCGAGCTGGTGCCGGTAGAGGAGATCGACGAGGCAGTGATCGAACTTCGACACCATGATCAGCGCCCTGCGGCGATCCTCCTCGTGGCGCAGGGTGATCGCCGGCGCGAGGTGCGCAGTGGCGTCGGTAACGGCCTGCCTCACCTCCGCGAGGTCGCCTGTCGGCGCCTCGAACCTGGTCCGCAGGCAGAAGTCATTCGTCGTGGTCTCGGTGAACTGGGCCTGCTCGAGGATGTTCGCCTCGACCGTGAGCAGTGCCCCGGTGATGGCGTGGGTGATGCCGGGGCCATCGGGGCAGCGGAAGGTAAGGATGTACGCGGTCATGGACACAGGCTATTCGGGTTCCTTCATCGGGATGAATGGCCGATCGGCCGGGAGCACCCTCTGGAGGAGTTGTGGTCCCGACCGACCGGTGTTTCGGGGCCGCCTAGCTGACCTCGTGCTCGAGGTCAGCGAGCGCGTCGGCGCTGAGGTGATTGCGGCGGATGAGGAAGAGCACGAGGCCAGCGACGAACGCCACGATCGCCGTGGCCGCGAGGAGCAGCGCCTGCTCCTTCGACGTCCCGACGAGCAACTCGAAGTTCCCGACGATGAGCGAGAGCGAGTAGCCGAGCAGGAGGATCGAGATGATCGGCGAGAGGAGCCGCGCCCACACCCCGGCGTCGGTGCCCTTGTTTCTGACGAAGAAGACCAGGACAGCAACCGCGGTCAGGACATAAAGGGTGACGAGCGCCACGACGGCAATGCCGCTGAACCAGAAGAAGACCACGGCGATCGGGTCAGCATTCGTCACGACGGCGATGAGGATGAAGACAAGCACCGTGACGGTCTGGACCATTGACGAGACGTAGGGCGATCCGCTGGCACGGGTTCGCGCGAACGACTTCGGGAGGATCCCGTCGCGGCCGAGCGTGTACTGGTAGCGGGCGATGCCATTGTGGAAGGCAAGGTTGCAGGCGAACATCGAGGTGATGACGAACAGGCTCATGAGCACCGGTGCCCAGGAACCCAGGTACTGCTCGCCCGAGGCGAATACGTACTGGGCCGGGTCGCCGCCCTCGAGGGTGGCAATGGCCGCATCGACCGCGTTGCCGGGCCCGTATCCCACGATGAGCATCCAGCCGGTGAATGCGAAGAACAGGGTGATGAGGCAGATCGAGATGATGGTGGCGCGTCCGATGGTCTTCTTCGGATTGCGTGTCTCCTCGCCGTAGATGGCCGAGGACTCGAAGCCGAACATCGATGCGAACGCGAAGATCAGTGCCACCGAGATGCCGGCGGCCGTGAGATTGCCCAGGCTCCACACCTCCCCCGCGGCAAACCCTTCGCCCGCACCACCCGTGAAGAGGATCGCCATGGAGAGAAGGATCATCGTCCCCCACTCCAGTGCCATCAGCACGAGCAGGACCTTGGCGCCGAGTTCGATTCCGAGGTAGCCGAACACCTGGATGAGCGCCATGAGGATGAGCGTGCAGACCCACCACTGGAGTTCGATGCCGGTGTAGTTCGCGAGGGTGCCACTGGCGACGACGCCGAAGAATCCGTAGACCGCAAGCTGCACGGTCGTGTACGCCCACCAGGCGAGACCTGCGGCGCCAAGGCCGATGGGCAGTCCGAGTCCTCGTCCGACGAACGCGTACAGGGCACCGGCATTGGTGACTTGACGCGACATCGCGATGTAGCCGGAGGCGAAGATCAGGAGGATGGCTCCGACGAGCACAAACGCCATCGGCGCCCCGATGCCATTGCCGAGGACCATGGCCGTCGGGATCGCGCCGGTGAGTCCGATGAGGGGGCTCGCCGCGGACAGGACGAGGATGACGACCCCGAGTGTTCCGAGTGAGTTTGCCTTGAGCTTGGTTGAGATTGGCGTCTCCGTGATGGTGGCCATCTGCTCTCCAGATCAATTGGGGCCCGAAGGCCAGTAGGTGGAGAATTCTCCATCCGGATAGTTCTGTCAAGGACTTTCAGTGAAATTCGATCGGCAGGGTGCTGATGTTCCGAATGAACTCGGTGTGATGATGCGTGACAGGACCGCTGATCCGGTACTCGGGGAACCGCTCGACGAGCCCGCCGATGGCGCATTCCGCCTGCGCGCGAGCCAGCAGTTGGCCGTGACAGCCGTGCTGCCCGGCACCGAACGCCATCTGCAGGCGGGTGAGCTCCGGCCTCGTGTGATCGAAGGCATCGGGGTCAGGAAAGACCCGATCATCCCTGTTCGCCGACCCGATCATTCCGAGGACGATCGAGCCCGCCGGAAGGGTTTCGCCAGAGATATCGATGTCCTCCAAGACGAACCGGGTGACGAACTGCTCCGGTGTGTCGATACGAAGCACCTCGGAGATCATGTCGTTGCGGACCTCCGGCTGCGAGCGAAAGAGTTCACGCTCCACGGGCATGCCGGCCAGCAGCATGATGCCGTTCTGGATCAGAAACGAGTTGTCCAGATGCCCGACCGCGTAGAAGAGCGTGACCGTGGCCATGATCTCGTCCTCGCTCATCTCCCCGGCCCCCTGCGCCGCGATAAAGGAATCCAGCAAGGACTCGCCGGGGTGCCGTCGCTTGAACACGATGAGATCTCGGATGTATTCGACGTACCAGCTGAATGCCTCCTCGGCTCCGGCAACATCAGCGTCTGTCGCAGCCGGGCGAAGGGCTCGACCCATGTCGATGACCTTCTGCCGGCACTCGGCCGCATCATGGGTCCCGACCCCCAGGATGTACGCCATCGTGCCAAAGGTGGCCGCGAAGGAGAGGTCCTGACAGGCATCAAGGCCACCGGCAGCCTCCCCCTCATCGAGGGCATTGTCGACAATTCGTCGGGTTTCGACGATCCATTCTGAGATGCGATCGGGCGTGAACCACTTGGCGCTCATCCGTCGGAGCCGGCCATGGTCGGGCGAGTCCATGCCGAGTACTGAGTCGTGGAAGATGTTCGCGATGCCGAAATCCAGTTGGGCGGCGCTCAACCGCCGATCGCGCAGCAGGTCGGCGACATCCCTGTGTCGCATCACCGCAAAGACACCGATCGGACTTTCGTACAGCGGAGTGAGGTCGCGCGCGACGCGATAGAAGGGGTACGGATCATGCTGGAATCCCGGGTCTGCGAACGGGAGGAGATCGGCGTTCATCTCGTGAATCGTCATGGCACTCCTAGGACTTCACTCGAGTTCGCTCTGGGTCGTACACCGGCGTCTTGAGCACCTCGGCCCCTCGGCTCCCTGATTCAGTCGTCACGTTCAGGGCGTGGCCGACCTGCGCGACATCGCGATGGAGTCGTGCCATCGCGAGGGTTGCGCCGCCGAGGGCGGGTGAGGGCACCGCCATGGTCACGTGACCGACGACCCGGCCATCGACGTCGATCGCTGCTCCATCGAGGCCCTCTGGGTCACCGTCGATCCTGATCGTCATGACTCGACCAGTCGCCGATTCCCGCTTCGCCAGCAGGCAGTCGCGTCCATTGAACTCGCCCTTGTCGAAATCGACCGACCAGCCGAGCCGGCATTCAAAAGGCGTGAGCGTGTGGTCGTATTCGACCTCGGCCATCACCATGCCGGATTCGATCCGGCACATCATGAGCGCCGCGGCACCGCAGGGCAGGGCGCCGAGCGGGCCACCAGCCTCCCGCATAGCCGCCATGAGCACTGGAGCATCGGCAACCGGCGCGACCACCTCGAACCCGAGCTCTGCGGTGAACCCGATGCGGTTGATCTGCACCTCGCACCCAGCGAGTCGCACGTGCGGCTTGAACGTGTAGTAGGGAAATGCCCCATTCGACAAGTCCTCGTCGGTGAGGCCCTGCAGCAACTCGCGACTCCGCGGGCCCTGGACTGACAGGACGCAGACCTCTGTCCGCCGTTCCGTCACGGTCGTGTTCGAGTCAACCTCACGACCGATGATTGCACCGAGTTCGGGGGTTCCGCCGACCAGGAGGACGTGATCGGGCCCGTACACCGTGACGGTCGGGTCATCGACCATCAGGCCGTCATCGTCGACAACCACGCCGTAGGCGATCTCGCCCGGTTCCATGGCCTTGATGTTTCGGCTGTGCACCCGATGGGCGATTTCGACAGCCCTGGGGCCACGGATATCCCATCGGTACAGCATCGAGTACTCGAGAAGACCGGCCGCTTCACGGAAGGCCTGGTACTCGGACTCAGGGTCGCTGACCCACAGCGGCACCGCGTAGCCCATGACATCGATCCACTCGGTCTCGATATCGCGCGGGTATGCGTGATCGAACGGAGTTGCGAGCAGTCCTGATGGACGCGACACGAACGCCTCCTCTAACTATCCAATTGGCTAGTTGTCGGAGTGTAGGGAATCCGGCCCCACTTGTCACGGAATTTCTCGAGGGTCGCTAGCCGGCGAGGCCGGCCGACCGCAGCAGCTCCCTGAGCTTGCGAATCGCCGCGCGCGTTGTATGCGGCTCGTTGAGGGCAAGCCCTTCGAAGACGAGGCCGTCGAGAGCCGCGAAGACCAAGGTTGCCAGCGCCTTATCAGCCTCGACCCCGTGTGCGCGAAGGTCGGCGAGCATCGCCTTGCGGAACCCGGCGTAGAGATCGCGCACGGCATCCTTGAGCTCAGGCCGCCTCCGCGACTCGAGAATGACCTCGAACTGGAAAGCCGTGATCTCTTCCTCGTCGGTCAGCGCCTTCGGGACGTTCCTGGCCCAGTCGTCGAGCGACCCTGTCTCGCCCAGCCCGGTGACCGAGAGAGCAGGGCCAAGAGAGTATTCGGTCGCAGCGACGATGAGGGCGTCGCGCGAGCCGAAGTGATGACGGACGAGGCCGTGCGTAACTCCTGCCTCGGCAGCAACGGCCCGATAGGTCAACTCGCGGAGTCCACCCCGAGCCACGACGGTGACCACCGCCCGGAGGAGTGCCTCGCGGCCCTCTCCATAGGCAACATCGGATTTCGCCTCACCCCGCGTGGCCGCCATGACCCATTTCTAGCAGGCGGTCGTTGGAGCGCTGGATCAGAAGTCCTCGAAGTACTCGTCGATCTCCCACTGAGTGACCTCTCGAGTGGACGGGTCTTCGACGGCCTCCTCGTACCGGCGCACCTCATCGCGCTTGAGGGTCTCGAATGCCTGCACGAACGGCTCGCCGAGCAGGCCGACGAGGTAGGTGTCGGCGCGCATGGCATCGAGCGCATCGGTGAGGGTCATGGGCAGCACCGGCCGACTCTCATCGGTGTACGACCAGCCCTCCGAGTGCGGCGGGCAGTCGAGCTGCCGGGTCAGGCCGTCGAGCGCCGCCGCCAGGATCGCGGCGATCATGACGTAGGGATTCGCCGCGCCGTCGCCGATCCGGACCTCGATTCGGGCGCCCGGGCCACGCTCCGGCGGGATGCGGACGAAGGTCGTGCGATTGTCATAGCCCCAGTTCGCTCGATAGGGCGCCATGGTGTCGGGGCCGAGGCGCTTGTAGGCGTTGATGGTGGGATTGCAGAACGCGACCAGCGCGGGTGCGTGCTCAAGCACGCCAGCCATCATGCGCCGGGCGATGAGCGACATCTCGCCGTCCGACTCGCTCATCATGTTGGTGCCGTTGACGTCGGTGACCGAGAAGTGGAGGTGGAATCCGCTCCCGCCCTCGTCGCCGAAGGGCTTGCCGATGAACGTACTCATGATCCCGCGCCGATTGGTGACATCCTTGATCGCGGTCTTGAACAGGAAGGTCCGGTCGGCGGCGTCGAGCGCATCGCCGTGCCACAGGTTGATCTCATACTGCGAGGGGCAGAACTCGTGGTTGCCTGCGAATGCTCCGATGTTCAGGCGATCGATCATGCGCAGCAGGTGCAGGAAGGTGCCGTCAGGATCGACGAGCGAGCCGGTCTGGTAGACCCGGCCGGTCTTGTTGAGCACCCGCTCCCATACTCCATTCGGGCGGTGGGCGAAGTAGAACTCGAGCTCTGGACCGACGACAGGGAGCAGGCCAAGAGCCTTGTACTCCTCGATGACGCGCCGAAGGAGCGCTCTCGGGGAGATCTCATTCGGGGAGCCGTCGGGCTCGTCGATGTCGGCGATCGCGTAGGCCACGCCCGGCTCCCACGGGAGCGGCCGGATCGTCGAGGGGTCCATGCGCGACACCATGTCGGAGAGACCGTCCTGCAGGCTGCCGTGTCCATCGAGCACATCACCGCGGGTCGTCGTTGTCCAGGTGGCCTGGCAGAACGCGGGCCCGTGCCCTGCGGCTCGCTCGAGCTGCGACACCGTGACGTCCTTCGAACGCGTGAGGCCAAGAACATCAGGCCAGATGAGGCGAAGAATGTCGATGCCCTGGTTCTCCAGATCGCGGCGAACGTCTGCCAGTTCCTGTTGCATGTGCTGCCCCTCGGTTTCGCTCGGCCGTAGCCATCGTCCAGATAATCGTTCGGCCCCCAACGATCTCGGCATAGTATGTCGAATCGTGCTCGCTCGGGGCCGGTTTGGGAGAGGATTCACCGCATGAGGGTGCTTTTCATGCAGCACGATGCCTTCAGCCCCCCGCGGCTCGTG
>WLND01000102.1 GCA_009726075.1 Actinomycetota bacterium | reverse complement strand
CCCCCCCCCCACCCCCCCCGTTGTTGTGTCCCCCCCCGGCCCCCCCCCACGACCGGGGATTCGGACATTTGCGGCGCGATTCGTTCATCTGGCCCACCATCGACGAGGCCGGCGGTTGCCACGGGCGACATCGACAGGCAGGTCGACTGGCCCGGTCGTCGAGGGCGGCCTCCCAGTGCACGCCGGCGGATGAGCGACTGTGGTGCATGACCGCGCACTAAAGTGAACTAGGCCATGGTGGAGACCGAGGCAGGGCAGCCGGGTGCGGGCAGGATGAACGATTCGGGTCGATTTCAGGGTCGTTTCCTTCAGGCGGCCCAGATTCCGGGCCAGACGCGAGGGGGGTGGGGCGTGGTGGGCCGCGCGGCGTGGGGCGTCGCTGCCGCGACCGTAGGAGAATGCACTGTGCGCCTCTACCGTGACGAAGCCGTCGTGCTGCGTACCCAGAAGCTCGGCGAGGCCGATCGCATCGTCACCCTCCTCACCCGCAGCCACGGCCGGGTCAGGGGCGTCGCGCGCGGCGTCCGCAAGACGACGAGCCGCATCGGGGCGCGCCTCGAGCCCTTCAGCCACGTCGACGTGCAGCTCTATGAGGGCCGGTCGCTCGACTCCGTGAACCAGGTCGAGTCGATCGCGGCCCATGGCGCGGTGCTCTCGGCCGACTATCCGAAGTGGACGTCCGGCACGGCGATGCTCGAGACCGCCGAGCGAATGACCCCGGAGGAGCGAGAGCCGGCGGTCCAGCAGTTCGCCCTCCTCGTGTCCGGGCTGCGCTCCCTCGTTGCTGGCGAGCACGAGGCGAGCCTGATTCTCGACGCCTACCTCCTGCGCTCCCTGGCGGTTGCGGGCTGGTCGCCATCCTTTGCCAACTGCGCGAAGTGCGGTGCCGCCGGCCCCCATCGGGCGTTCTCGATCCAAGGGGGCGGCGTGGTGTGCCCAGGCTGCCGGGTGGCCGGATCAGTGTCGCCGGCCCCCGAGACCCTGATCCTGCTCGGTGCCCTGCTCAGCGGGGACTGGCCGGTGGCCGACGACAGCGATGCCAGGCAGCGCCGCGAGGCGAGCGGCCTGGTCGCCGCATTCCTTCAGTGGCATCTCGAGCGCGGCCTCAGATCCCTGCCCCTCGTCGACCGCAATGATCGGAGGATCGGATGACGTCTCAACGCAGCGACGGACGAGGCGTGCGTGCTGCCACGCCGCACCCGAGCGGCGCCCGCCCGCCGACCATCCAGCCAGAGCTGGTGCCCAGGCACGTCGCGATCGTCATGGACGGCAATGGCCGCTGGGCGAAGGAGCGAGGGCTGCCTCGCACCGCGGGCCACGAAATGGGCGAGGCAAGCCTCTTCGACTGCGTCGAGGGCGCCCTCGAGCTCGGCATCGGCTGGATCTCCGCCTACGCATTCTCGACCGAGAACTGGAAGCGATCACCCGACGAGGTCCGGTTCCTCATGGGCTTCAATCGTGATGTGATCAGGCGGCGCCGCGACGAGATGAACGAGCTCGGGGTGCGAGTGCGCTGGGCTGGCCGCAGGCCCAGGCTCTGGCGCAGTGTCATCAAGGAGCTCGAAGAGGCCGAAGAGCTTACCGCCAAGAACACCCGGCTCACCCTGACGATGTGCGTGAACTACGGGGGTCGGGCGGAGATCGCTGACGCCGTCGCCGAGATTGCCCGCGACGTCAAGGCCGGCAAGGTCAATCCGGAGAAGATCGACGAGGCAATGATCGGACGCTACCTCGATGAGCCCGACATGCCCGATGTCGATCTCTTCCTGAGGTCGTCCGGCGAACAGCGCACGAGCAACTTCCTGCTCTGGCAGTCGGCCTACGCCGAGATGGTCTTTCTCGACACGCTGTGGCCGGATTTCGATCGCCGTCACCTGTGGCATGCGTGCGAGCTCTATGCGTCACGTGATCGCCGCTACGGAGGCGCGGTGCCAAACCAGGCGCCGAACTTCACGAAGTAGTCGGGGATCTCCGGGCTACTGCGCGCATCTCGGGCACTGCCCGAAGATCTCCAGGGTGTGGCTGACATCGGTGAAGCCATGCTCGCGGGCCATGGCGTCGGCCCAGCTTTCGACAGCCGGCCCCGTGACCTCGACCGTCGCGCCGCAGTCGCGGCAGACGAGGTGATGGTGATGCGATGCACCGCATTTTCGGTAGATGGTCTCGCCGTCATCGTTGACCAGCAGGTCAACGACCCCGGCTTCGACGAGGGCCTGAAGGGAGCGGTAGACGGTCGTCAGGCCGATCTGGTTTCCCCTGCGGCGCAGGATCTCGTGGAGCTCCTGCGCCGACTTGAACTCCTGGAGTTCGTCGAGGGCATCGCTCACGGCCGTGCGCTGCCTGGTCTGGCGCACCGGTGCCGGACTCACGTGACCTCGCGGCGACGCCGACGTCGCAGGGGGACGGCGATGACCGCCAGGATCGCGAAGAGGGCCAGGGCCTCGAGCACGATGGTCGGTCCCGGCGGCACCTCGACGTAGAAGGACGTGACGAGCCCGCTCACGCTCGCGAAGAGCCCGAGGACGACGGCGACGGCGGCCGTGGCGCGAAATGACCGAGTGACCTGCTGGGCTGCGGCCACGGGAACGATCATGATGGCGCTGACAAGGAGGAGTCCGACGACCCGCATGCCCACGACGACCACGACAGCAGCGAGCACGGCGAGCAGGGTGCTCATGACCCGCACGCGAATCCCTTGCACCGCAGCCAAGTCGGCGTCGAGGCTCATTGCGAACATCTCGCGTCCGAAGATCGCGAGCAGGGCGACGACGACGACGCAGAGGGCGAGCAGCGCGATGACGTCGCCGCTGGCCACGGTCGAGAGCGAGCCGAACAGGTAGGCATTGAGCGACGACGAGGCCTTGCCGGGTGCCAGCGACGCGAACATCACGCCGCCCGCGATGCCGCCGTAGAACAGCAGCGCCAGTGCGACATCACCTGCGGTGCGACTGCGATAGCGGATGAACTCGATGAGAAATGCCCCGAGGCACGCGGTGACCATCGCAGTGGGGATGGGCGCGGTGCCGAGCAGGAATGCGAGGCCGACGCCGGTGAGGGCCACGTGGCCCATGCCATCGCCGAGGAGGGCCAGCCGACGCTGGACGAGGAAGATGCCGATGAGCGGTGCCAGGATCCCGACGAGGGCGGCGGCTATCAGGGCACGCTGCATGAAGTCGAAGCTGAGGATGCTCATGCCGGGTCCAGTCCGACGGGCGGGGGCACGTCGTGCACGTCGATGTCGTCGTGGTGGTGGGTCTCTTCAGCGAAGTGTTCCGGCACCGGCGGCGGTCCGTCGTATTTCACCGATTCGTGGTGGTCGTTGCGCAGGACGACCGCGCGAGTGACGAGATCGTTGATCCCGGTGAGTTCATGGGTGACGACGATGATGGTGATGCCCCGGTGGTGGAGATCGGCGAGCAGTGCCGTGAGCGCCTGCAGGTTCTGTGCGTCGAGGCCAGCTGTTGGCTCGTCCATGACGAGGAGATCAGGCTCCGTGCACAGGGCGCGGGCGATGAGCACGCGCCGCTGCTGGCCGCCGGAGAGGGCATCGAGGCGATCGTGGCGGCGGGACCAGAGGCCGACCGACTCGAGAGCCTGCTGCGCCGCGTCGCGTGCTGATCGCGGGAGCGGTCGCCACCGGCCCTTCGGCGTGATGGAGCCGGATAGAACCGCCTCCCAGACTGAGACGGGAATGCTGGTGGCCCCTGGTAGCCGTTGCGGCACTAGGGCAATGCGCGACCAATCCCTGAACCGAGCCAGTGGGGTGCCGAACAGCGCGATCTTCCCGTGCTCGAGCGGTTGAAGCCCGAGGATCGCCCGGACGAGCGTGGTCTTGCCGCTGCCGTTGGGCCCGAGCAGGGCGATGAACTCGCCCTGCTCGATCGTGAGGTCGACGTTCTCGAGGACGTGCTCCCCATCGAACTCGACGCACGCCCGTGCAACGGTGACGATGCTCATGCGCAGCCCTGCCCCGCCCGCAACGTTGCGAGATTCTGCGCCATGATCGTCTCGTAGGTCTGGGTGGAGTCGGCCATCAACCCCTCGATCGGGTCGAGGACTGCCGTCACGGCGCCCGTCTCGTCGGCAAGGGTCCTGGCCACCTTCGGGTCGACGAGGGTTTCGTAGTAGATCGTGCTGATGCCCTCCCGCGCAACGATCTCTGCCACGTCCTTGATCCGGGATGGGCTCGGCTCGGCGTCGGGCGACAGTCCGGAGATGCCGACCTGGCGGAGGCCGTAGGCCGCTCCGAGGTAAGCGAAGGCCTCATGGCTCACGACCATCTGCGTGGAGCGGCAATTGGCCAGCCCCGCGACGTACGTGTCGTTCAGCGTGCTCATGGAGGCGGTCAGCGACTGGTCATTGGCCGTGAACGCCTTCGTGTTCGCCGGGTCAACGGTCGACAGGCGCGATGCGACCGCGCTTCCGATAGCAGCCATGTTCAGGGGGTTGAGCCAGACGTGCGGGTCGGTCGCGGAGTCGTCGGCGGCAGAGGCCGCAGGGAGGAGCGCAAGATCCGCCGAGACGTCGAGCGAGTGGTCTGCTGCCTGCTGGGCGACGGCCTCGTCGACGGCAGGCTGGTATCCCTTCACGTACAGGACGAGGTCGGCGCTCGCGATCTGAGCGACCTGAGCGGCGCTGAGCTCGAGATCGTGCGGTTCGCCGCCGGGGGGAGTGAGTCCGATGACGTTGATGCGGTCGCCACCGATGCGCCCGGCCGCGTAGGCCAGGGGGTAGAACGCCGCAACGACGGTGGGGCCGCTGACGGTCGGGACGCCCGACTCGGTGAGGCTGCCCTGGCCGGATGCGCATGCGGTCAGTGCCAGTGCGGACGCCGTGAGGGCCGTCCAAAGGGATTTCATGCCTGAAGCATGACCTTAATGAAAATGAATGTCAATATCGAATTAGATGCGGCCCATGAACTTGAACACGGCGATGCCGATCACGGCAACCACCGTGACGAGCCGCAGCGTGCGCGAGCCGACTGACAGCACCGGCCACGAGAGCACGAGGAGCCACCCGAGGAACACCGCGACGAGGAGCAGCATGACGCCGCCGAGCCAGGCGAGCCCACCCGTCTGCACGAGCCCGACGAACAGCAGCAACGCCGGCACGATGACCATGACCCAGCGCGGCACCCGCTGCAGCGTGACGAGCAGGGGATAGCTCTTCGTCTCCAGGGCCGATCGTCGCGCACTCGACGGCTTGCTGGGCTGGGCAGTCGGGCGTGCCCCGGCACTGCGGCCGGTCGAGCCCTTGGCAGCGGCCGGGCGCTTCGGGGGAATCGGCGGGGGACCGCCCGGGCCACGTACGCCGCTCGGCTGGTTGTTGCCCTGCTTGGCCATTGGTCCTCCGCATAAGCCGACGTGCATCGCTGGGGTCCGCGCCATCGCGCGGTGGACTAGCGTCCGTATGGTGTTCGACTCTAATACGTCCGGCCCTGGCCTTGTCGTCATCACCCGATTCGTCGTCACGAGCGATCAGGCCGAGCAGTTCGCTGCCGACGCACGTGCCGCGATCGCGGTGCTCGCCGAGCGTCCCGGATTCGTCGACGCCGAGCTCGGCCAGTCGACCGACGACGAGTCCCTCCGCGTGATCACGACACGATGGATTGGCATCGGCGCCTACCGCCGGGCGCTTTCCTCCTACGAGGTCAAGCTCACCGCGATTCCATTCCTCTCCCTCGCCGTCGACGAGCCCTCGGCATTCGAGGTCGTCCATGCTCGCACCCCCGAGGGGGCACGAGAGGGCACGAGCGGCCTCGCGGCAGATGCGAGTTCGATCGGGCTCGGGTTCGCTTCGGGTCCGGACGTGGCCCCGGTGCGATGACGAAGTCCTTCTCGAATCTTTCGGACGCGGGACGAGCCCTCGCCGACCTCGTCCGGATCGAACTCGACCGCGATCCCGAGGCGTTCGCCGACCCCCTTGTCCTCGCGGCCATGCCGAACGGTGTTCCTGTCGCCATTCCGGTGGCCGCGGCCCTCGGAGTCGAGGCAAAGGCGCTGCCCATAAGCAGAACCGAGGGCGGCCCGGTGATCGGGCAACTCCCTGAGGTCGCCGGACGGATCGTCGTGGTCATTGACGACGGGGTGGAGACCGGCACGGTCGCACGGGCCGCGGCGCTGGCACTGCGCGAGGCCCGCCCGCTCCGCCTCGTCCTTGCCGTGCCCGTCTGCTCGCGCGAGGCGATGGCCCACCTCGCCCACGTCTACGACCAGATCATCGCGGTCGACCAGCCGCTGGGGCGTCGTGCGCTCGCCTGGCACTACGCCGACTTCGACACCATCGACAGCGCGGCCGCCGAACGCCTGCTCGCGCAGCAGCGCCCGGGCTCGTAGCGGCAAGCAGCCACGTCATCTCATAGAATTCGACTATCCGCCGACAACCAGCCGGAGTGGAGCGCACGTTGCGCTCAAAGAAGAGGAGCGCGTCATGGCAACCGATCGTGTCGATGCAGTCGTCAACCTGTGCAAGCGACGGGGCTTCGTCTTCCAGTCCTCCGAGAT
>WLND01000101.1 GCA_009726075.1 Actinomycetota bacterium | reverse complement strand
GCGCCCGCCCACGTGGCCGGCTGTCCGGTCGCGAGTGCCACGTGACGGTAGAGCACCTCGGCCACGTTGTTCTCCGACTCTCGGAGCATGAGGCGAACCGCGTCGGCAGCGGTGTGACGGTGCACCTCGGCGAGTGGGACCGCGGCGGCATCGACGTCGGCATCGCTGCCCGACCGCACCGTGAAGCCGAGCTTCTTCAGCCGGTCGCGGAATACCCGAACAGCGCCGCGGGCCGGATTCGTCGAGTAGTCGCCGAGCCTGGCGAGGGCCATGACGGACGACGCGACCGACGGCACGTAGTCGCGGGGCCAGCCGGGGCCAAGGGTCGGCTTGGGAAAGAGGTCGAGGTCAGTTGCCAGGGTTACCGGGGTTGCGGGATCAAGGGCTTTCGCGACGGACGTGGCGAGGGTGGCGAGGTCGCCGGACGTGAGCAGCGGATCGCCGCCTCCCTGGAGAACAATCTCGCCGGGGTTCTGGCCAGCGAACACCGCGGTGCGGAAGGTCGTCGCGGGCCCCACGGCCGCGATGGCGGTCGTGGCCGTGATGACCTTCATGTTCGATGCGGGCAGCATCGGCTTGTCGGCCCTGCGGGAGAAGACGACGCGACCGGACGCAGAGTCGAGCACCACGACGGCGAGGTCGGGCCCGAGGTGCGGATTGTCGACCCGGCTGGCGAGTCGTGCATTGATACGAGACTCCGCCTGCTCGGTCGAGCGGAGGGTGTCGGCAACGGCGGTGGGGGCGACGATCGCTAGGGGGACGGCCACGGCAAGGCAGGCGGCCACCGCGCCAGAGATCCGATTCATCTGCTCATCCTGCGACAGGCCTTCGATCAGCCCCTCGCCGGGGTCGGCCGCCTTCATGACGCACAATGGACGGACAAGCTGTCAATGAACTGGAGTTCTCGCGTGCGTCGTGCTTTCATCTCGTTGATCACCGGCATCGGCCTGCTGGCAACGCTGCTCGTCGCGGCACCGCTCGCTCAGGCAGACACGCCGCGCATCGCTGCGGGGTGGTTGCCGTACTGGATGACCTCGCCGACGAGGCCGGCCGGAGTCAACTCCGCCGTGGCGAACGCCGATCTGCTCAGTGATGTGTCGCCGTTCTGGTACTCGGCCATGCAGGGCGGGGCGGCCGGCGTCCAGGTGAAGGTCAACCCGAACTTCACGAACTCGGCGGCAAACATGGCGTGGGCCCTGGGTCAACTCCGCGGGGCGGGCCTGCGCGTCGTTCCGGCGATCGCAGACAGTTCAGGCAAGGGCACGATGGCGGCGGTCCTAGCCAACCCGGCAACCCGCTCGGCGCACGTCGCCGACCTGGTGAACACGGTCCTGTCCAATGGCTACGACGGCATCGATCTCGACTACGAGACCTTCGCATTCAGCGATGGTCGCGCGAGCTGGGCCGCCACCCAGCCGAACTGGACGGCCTTTGTCCAGGAACTCGGTGGTGCCCTCCACGCCCAGGGCAAGAGCCTGACCGTCACGATCCCACCCCCCTGCTCAACGACGAATGCGTGCGGCCCCACCGAGGGGTACTGGGTCTACAACATGACCGGGATCGCGCCGTTCGTCGACCACATCCGGATCATGGCCTACGACTTCCACGTACAGGGCATCGGTGCGATCGCCCCGATGCCGTGGGTCAGGGCCATCGTCGCGTATGCGGCCTCGGTGATCCCGCCGGAAAAGGTGCAGATCGGGGTGCCGACGTACGGGCGATCGTGGACGAAGCGCACAGCGTCCAACGGGTATCAGCTCTCCGGTACCTGCCCGGCCAGCGGAAGCGCGGCGTACAAGACCCTCACCTCGATGGTGTCGACCACCGACGCTGATATTCCCGGCGTCCTCGCCACGGTCGGCGTCGACCCGGCCACGGTCCAGTGGGATCCGGTGGCGCAGGAGAGCTGGGTCGAGTACGACAAGCCGGTTGCCTGGACGGACGCGTCGGGGGCCAGCCAGACCTGCACGGCCAGGCGCATCATGTGGTGGGTCGGGCCGCAGGCGGTGCTGGCGCGAACCCAGCTCGTCGGCGAATTCGGGCTCGGGGGCGCCGCGTACTGGACCATCGGCGGCGATGATCCGGCGCAGTGGCCGCTCATCCGCGCTTACGCGCAGCAACTGGCTCCGGCTGCGACAGAGGTCACGGTCACGGCCGCACCTGAGGTCGCCTTCAACACGCCGCTGTCGATCGCGGCGGCGGTGACGTCGGCGGGAGCCCCCGTGACAGGGGTCGATGCGAGCCTTCAATTCAAGAAGCCGAAGGCCGCCGCCTGGACGACGGTCGCGACGAGTCCGGTCGGTGCGGACGGCAGTGTCGCCTTTGCGCCGAATGCGACCGAGCTCGGGGCGTGGCGAATCTTCGTTCCCGGGGTGGCAGGTCGAGCCGAGCAGGCGAGCGCCCCGGTGGCGGTTCAGATCGCGTCGGCGGTGAAGGCGACGCCGAAGAAGAAGGTCGTGAAGTCGCGGGTGCAGGTGACGGTTCGGGCTGTCGCCCTGCCGGGTCACAGGAAGCAGGTGATACTGGTGCAGCTGCAGCGCGGGGCCAGATGGAAGACGGTGGGCCGCGCCCTGACCGACGGCCGCGGCATCGCGAAGATCGTCATCGAGGCCCAGAAGAAGGCCGGCGTCTATAGCTATCGGGCGCAGGCGCAGCCCAAGGCAGGCTACGGAAGCGGGCTCTCTGAGCCGTTCACTATTCGGGTGAAGTGACGGCTGGGGCGAGACAGACGGTCGGCAGGTCGAACCAGCGCAGGTGCTCGAAGTCCTGTGAAAGCTGGACGGATCCCTCGTCCATGATGTCGTCGGGGAGCGCGGACAGCATGCCGCGGGCTTCGTCGAGGTACGCCGCGAGGTCGGACTCGGGGGCCTGGTCATGCTGAGTCGGGTACTGCAGCACTCCGTGCTCGTCGTAGTGAAGGTATGAGAGCCGCAGGGGTGGTTCGACGGGTCCGCCACGATGGTGCCAGCGGCCGGTCAGGGCATCGAATCGATACTGGGGGAGCAGTTTCCATCCATCGGTGGCGATGAGGTCGACGGCCTGCACGACGTAGGCGAACACCGGCTCCGAGATGAAGTAGTTGAAGTTGACCCGGACCCAGCCCGGCTTGATGCCCTCGCACCCGTGCGCGATCTCGCGCTCGAACTCATGCGAGCGCGCGACGTCGATGCCGAGGAGCCGGTGCCCGTAGGGACCAGCGCAGGAGCAGCCGCCGCGGGCCTGGATGCCGAACAGGTCGTTGAGAACGGCCACGACGAAGTTGTGGTGGAGGTATCGCCCGGTGGGCCGCTTGATGACGAACGAGACGATCGACAGGCGCTCGGCGTCGAGGTTGCCCAGCACCTGGATAGCAGGGTTCTCGCCCCACGTAGTGATCGCTCGATCGACGAAATCGGACTCGTGGGCGCGAATCACGTCGACGCCGACGGCCTGCTTGAGCTGGAACACCAGGCCTGCCCTGATCGACTCGATGATGGCGGGCGTGCCGCCCTCCTCGCGGTGGACCGGGTCTTCGAGGTAGCGGTGCTCCTGCGGGTTCACGTAGGCGACCGTGCCGCCGCCGACGACGTCCGGCACCGAGTTCTTGAGGTGCTCGCGGCGGATGATGAGGATGCCGGGGGTGCCGGGGCCGCCGACGAACTTGTGCGGGCTCAGCACGATGGCGTCCTTGTAGGCGAGCGGGTGCTCTGAGCAGCGGGGGTTCATCTCAATGTCGATGTACGGGGCGGCTGCCGCGAAGTCCCAGAACGCGAGGGCGCCGTGCTCGTGGAGGATCTGCGTGATCGCGTGGGTGTCGGAGACGATGCCGGTGACGTTGCTGGCAGCGCTGAAGGAGGCAATTTTCAGGGGCCGGTCGGCGAAGCGCTCGAGTTCCGTGCGCAAGTGAGCGACGTCGATGTGTCCGTCGGCGTCCTCGTGAATCGTGACGACGTCGGCGATCGACTCGCGCCAAGGGAGCTCATTGCTGTGATGCTCGAAGGGCCCGATGAACACGACGGGCCGCTCGGCGGCGGGGATGCGGTCGGCGAGGCCGTACCGCGAGTTGAGGTCGGCCGGGATGCGCAGATTGAGCACGCCGACGAGCTTGTTGATGGCTCCGGTCGAGCCTGAGCCGGTGAAGATGACACAGGTGGTGTCGTCGCCGTTCACGGCATTGCGAATGATCTCGCGGGCATCCTCGCGCAGCCGGGTGGTCTGCAGGCCCGTGCCGCTCGACTCGGTGTGCGTATTGGCGTAGCGGGGGAGCACCTCGCCGCGAATGAAGTCCTCGATGAAGGTCAGGGCGCGCCCGCTGGCCGTGTAGTCGGCGTAGGTGACCCGTCGGGCGCCGTAGGGCCCGAACATCACCTGGTCGTCGCCGATGACGCAGTCGCGGATGCGGGTCAGGAGCTCGGGGCTGGGCAGGTCGGCCCGCTTGGCGGGGATCGTGGGCTCCATACACCGCAGCGTACGAGACAATGACGTCATGTCGATAGCACCAGCGGAGCGCACCGCCGTGCTCGAGGAGACGATCCCGGACCGTCCATGGGTGACGATCGTCTGGAATGACCCGATCAACCTGATGTCCTACGTCACCTACGTGTTCATGACCTACTTCAAGTTCGACCGACCCAAGGCCGAGCTCCTCATGCTCGACGTCCACGAGAAGGGACGCGCGACCGTGTCGAGCGGCACTCGCGAGGCGATGGAACGCGACGTGGCGGCGATGCATTCCTATGGGCTCTGGGCGACCCTGCAGAAGGACGACTGATGACCGGCGGGTTTGCGCGGTCGGCGACGGGCCGGGTTGTCCTTCGGGTCGACGAGCTCGAGAAGGGCTTGCTGCGCTCGCTGGCCGAGCAGGTGCTCGCGTTCGTGTCGCCGGACGATTCGGGGCCGGAGCGAGACCCGCTCGCGATCCTTATCGGGATCGAGTCGGACGCGACGAAGCCGGACGACCCTGCTTTGGCTCGGCTGTTCCCTGATGCCTACCGGGAGGATGATGAGGCGGCCTCCGACTTCCGGAGGTTCACCGAGCGGTCGTTGCGCGAGACGAAGATGGCTCATGCCCAGGCGGTGCTCGACGGCCTTGGGCGCTCCGGCGAGAAGATCGTGCTCTCGGAGCAGGAGACGGCGAGCTGGCTGGGGTTCCTCAACGATGCGCGACTGGCCCTCGGCACGCGTATCGAGCTGAGCGACGATAACCAGGACGAGCTCGCCGATCTGCCCGAGGAAGACCCGAGATCGGGAATGTTCCAGGTCTATGACTACCTGACCTACCTTCAGGATTCCCTGGTGCAGCTGCTGTTCGAGGCGCTCGGCTGAACGACGGCTGGTTCTGCCCGAAGGTCTCGTGACGAACGACGACACGGTGGCCTCCCGAAGGAGACCACCGTGTCGTGGATTGCGCCGGAGCGCGGTGATTCAGGCGCCGCTCGACGGAGCAGCCTTGATCTCCTGCTCGGCGAAGCTGGCATCGTCCGCGAAGCTCTTCTCGCGGGCGATCTTGTAGATGAGCAGGCCGAAGAGGCACTTGGCCAGGATGTCGGCGATGGAGTAGCCGACCTGACGCCAGACGAAGGCGTCGGCGCCCTCGAACCCGAACATCGGGAACATGTACGAGATCGGGTAGACGCCCCACGTGGCCAGCAGCAGCCAGCGCAGCCCATTGAGGTCCTTGCCGACCTGCTCCGGCTGCGTCTTGGCGGCGCGGCTGAGCTCGACGAAGAGGACGTAGAGGATGAAGATGAACGGGATGGTCGACAGGGCGCCCCAGATCGCCTTGGAGGCGGTCTCGGTGGCGAGCTCGCCCGGGTAGCCCAGGATGATCATCAGGGCCGAGGCCGGGATGAGCTTGAGCATGAGGCCCTTGCGCACAGCGGGGGCGAGGGCGAGCACCGCGACGGCTTCGAAGAGGAGCAGCGGAACCGTGAGCAGCCAGTCGACGTAGCGGTAGCCCTCGTTGAAGCCATCGCCATTGACGAGCACGTAGGTCATCGCGTTCATGGCGGTGGCGGGGGTGCCGTCGCCCTGAGCCGCGTAGGCCTCGGTGAACGAGTTGAAGATGCGGAAGTAGTGGTAGCCGGCGATGAGCGTGACCATCGCGGAGACGACGAGCGCCTGGCGGTAGCGGGGCAGCACGCGGCCCTGCACGACCAGGAAGAACACGGTCGCGGCGAGCATCGAGGCCAGCGCGAACGACAGGACGTTGTAGACGGTCTGGAATTGCGAATAATCGAGCTGTAGTACGGAATCCACCTTGTTCCTCCGAAGTTGGGGGGTTTTGAATGCATCGGTCCGTTCGGCGCGAGGCGATCCATGGCAGAGCGCTCCGTGTCGGCCCTATGGTGGAACCAATCGCGCGTTGTTGCAACTTGAATCACATATGACGCGTTTGTCTGATTTGCACCGAACGTGCAGATGTGGACGGAGTCGTAAGGTTGACCCGTGCTGAAGATTGATGAATCCCTGGTCACCGCAATCGTCGCGCACGCTCGCGCCGACCACCCGGACGAGGCGTGCGGCG
>WLND01000100.1 GCA_009726075.1 Actinomycetota bacterium | reverse complement strand
GTGCTTGCTGCCGTGCTTGCAGCTGGTGCTGCACTCGATGCTGCTGACCCGGTTGAGCTGCCACCACAGGCGGCGAGGGTCAACGAGACTGCACCGAGCACGGCGGCCGACTTAAGGACCGTAGTGCGCTTCATGCTTCTCCTTGGATACATGTCGAACGGCAACTGCTGTCGCCGCGTGTCCCTACCTTAGGGTCGTCACGTTACCGGGGGGTAACACCCGTGCGATTCGATAGACCTTCGTAACCGATCTGTTATGAACTTCTCGTTACCCGGGCATTTCCTGCCCGTGGGCCAAGAGCCGAGCGGCCATTTCAGCCAGCGTGACACGGTTGTCCATCGCCTGTCGGCGCAGTTCGGCAAACGCCTCCGATTCGGAGACACCTCGGTGCTGCTGAATGAGCGACTTTGCCTCGTCAACGGCGCTGCGAGCGGCCAAGCGTGCCCCGAGATCGTCGACCCGGTCGGTAAGGCCGCTCAACTGAGCCCAGCGTGCCAGGGCCATCTCGGCTGCCGGCGCCAGATCCGACCGGCTGAACGGCTTGACGAGGTAGCCCATGACCCCGGCTTCGGCGGCTCTGGAAACCGTGTCTTGCTGGCTGAAGGCGGTCACCAGCACCACCGGGGCCAGCCGCTCAACGACGATCTCCTCCGCCGCCGACAGCCCATCGCGCACCGGCATAGCAACGTCCATGAACACGAGGTCGGGCTCGAGCGTGCGCGTCAGCTCGACCGCCTGCTGCCCGTTCGTGGCCTCCCCCACAACCTGGTAGCCGAGCTCGGTGAGCATCTCCACGAGGTCCAGGCGAATAAGCGCCTCGTCCTCGGCGACGACGACGCGGGTTCGTCCCACGCTGGCAAGCGACTCCGGAGGCTGTCGTGAGGAAGCAACCATGGGCACACCATAGTTCGCCGCCGCAAAGCCGCCACTACGCTTATCGTCACGCCCCGGTACCCCAACCGGCAGAGGGAGCCGACTCAAACTCGGTCCAGTGTGAGTTCAAATCTCACCCGGGGCACGCCGCGTCGCGACGGTCACCGCGACGGGCACAGGCCGGCTCGACCGGCGTCGCATTCGCCGACATCCTGACCGGGCAATGCTGGCAGCCACTCCGTGATGCGCACCCTCCGAGAGCTAACGTCGATACCAGTCCAGCGTGGGGAGACTGTTATGCGATACGGACGACGAAGTGCGCTCGCCCTGACCGGAATACTGGTCCTGAGCGCCCCATCAATCGCCGGCTGCGGCGACACGATTCAGCAGGGAGCCGAGCGCATCGCCGAAGAGGCGGTGGGCGGCGATGTCGAGATCGACGAGGGCGGGGTCACAGTCCAGGGCGACCAGGGCCAGGAGCTCGCCATCGGCTCCGATGTCGTGCTGCCGGATTCATGGCCCGCGACCGTTCCTGCCTTCGACGGAGGCCAGCTCGTGGTGGTCTCGGTGCAGCAGGCCGACGCCAATGCCATGTGGACGTCAGCCGGAACGCCCGAGGCCGCACGTGATCAATACCGGGCAGCCCTCGAGGCAGCAGGCTTCGTCATCGACAGCGAGTCGACCATCGGCGGGCTGACCGTGATCGGCGCGACCGGCAACGGCTACCGAGTGGAGACGACGATTGGCGGTGCGGGCGGGGAAACGTCGGTCACTGTGACGGCGAGTCGCCAGTAGCTGGGGACGGCGAGTCGCCAGTAGCGCCCGGCGCATCATCCGCAATCACGTCCGGAGTGATCCGCAGTCGACCCTTCACGTCGGCGAGGCGGCCGAGGAGCCCGTTCACGAACGTCGCCGACTCCTCGGTTGAAAGGTCCTGCGCGAGGATGACCGCCTCGGAGATGGCCACCGAGTCCGGGATGTCGTCGCGCCAGAGGATCTCGTAGCAGCCGACCCGGAGGATCGATCGGTCGACGGCGGGCATGCGCTCGAGGGTCCAGCCCATCGAATAGCTGCTCAAGAGCTCGTCGATGTGATCCCGGTGGGCACCAACGCCGTCGACAAGGTCCGTCACGTACTCGTTCAGGGCCGGGTCGCCCGTGTCGCTTCGACGGTCAACCTGCGAGGTCAGGACGCCACGGGCGGATATCCCGCGCATGTCGGCCTCATAGAGGACGTCGAGGGCTCGCTTGCGCGCCTTGCTTCGTGCAGACATTGCAGCCGGTACTAGTCGTTGACTCGGCCAAGGTAGGAGCCGTCGCGGGTGTCCACCTTCACCTTGGTGTTCGACTCGAGGAACAACGGCACCTGGATCTCGGCGCCGGTCTCAAGGGTGGCGGGCTTGGTGCCACCCGTTGATCGGTCGCCCTGAAGGCCAGGCTCGGTGTAGGTAAGCATGAGTTCCACCGATGCGGGGAGGTCGACGATGATCGGCTGTCCCTCATGCACCGACACGTTCGCGACCTGGTTCTCCAGGAGAAACTTCGCCGCATCGCCGACGACGGCATCCGGGACCTGGAATTGCTCGAAGTTCGTCGTATCCATGAAGACCCAGTCATCGCCATCGCGGTAGAGGTACTGCATATCGCGGCGGTCAACGGTGGCCGTCTCGACCCTCACGCCCGCGTTGAAGGTTCGCTCGACAACCTTGCCAGTCAGCACATTCTTGAGCTTCGTCCGTACGAAGGCACCGCCCTTGCCCGGCTTCACGTGCTGGAAGTCGATGACGGTCCACAGCTGACCGTCGATGTTGAGCACGATGCCGTTCTTCAAATCATTGGACGTTGCCACGCCACCATCTCCTGAAACCTCGTCGTGACGTCCGGCTTGGACCGGACCCTTCGCTACTGCGCCGCGCCCCGCGGATCCCCTAGCCGACCACCTGCAGGTCGCGACGGGCAACGGTGAGCACCCGTGAACCGCCCGATTCCACCACGATGGTGTCCTCGATGCGAACGCCACCTTGTCCGGGCAGGTAGATCCCGGGTTCGATGGTGATTGGAGTGCCTCTATCAATCCTACCGACGGAACGCGCCCCGACCATGGGCGCCTCATGGATCTCCAGGCCGACTCCGTGGCCGAGTCCGTGGGCGAAGAAGGCCCCGAAACCGGCGGCCTCGATGACACAGCGCGCCGCAGCGTCGATACCGGCGACGTCGGCCCCTGCCTTGGCAGCATCGATACCGGCCTGCTGAGCCGTCAGCACATGCTGGTGGATCTGCGACTGCCATGGCTCCGGTTCTCGGCCAACGACGACGGTTCGGGTCATGTCGGCGTGGTAGCCGGCGCATTTGGCGCCAGCATCGACGACGACGAGGTCTCCGACGCCCAGGGGTCGCGCTGTCGGCTGATGGTGCGGAATCGCCGAATTCGGGCCTGACCCCACGATCGTCTCGAATGCTCGATCGTCCGCCCCGAGCTCACCGAAGATCTGCTCAAGCCGTCGAGCGCATTGAATCTCCGTCCATCCGACCCGGATCTCGTCGAGGAGCAGGGTCAGGGAGGCGGCCGTGATGGAGCACGCCCGGCCGAGCAGCTCAAGCTCGCCAGGGTCCTTGAGGATGCGCGTTCGCTCCACGATTCCTGCCTCGACCCGAACCTCGCGCATGGCAGCACGAACCTCGCAGTGAACCTGCAGCGTGATCGAGTCCTCGACGAGCACTGCGGCGATCCCGTGGGTCACGAGTGCGGCTGCCAGCGCCGGTACCGTCGATCGATCGAGCAGCACCGGCAGATCGCCAGACTCCTCCGAAACCTGAACCGCGTAGCGGCCGTCGGTCGCGATGACGTCGTCGAAGGCGTCGGAGCCGCTCACGTACAGCACGGCATTGCTGCCGCTGAATCCGCAGAGGTACCGGATATTCGGCAGCGAGGTCACGAGCAGGCCGTCAAGGCCGTGGGCTGCGATCAGAGGTCGGATGCGATCCCGGCGCTCGGCGTGCATGCGCACTACTCGACCGGGGACAGGGCCTGGAGCGCCAGCAGATACGAGGCAACGCCGAAGCCGGCGATCGTGCCCGTCGCCACCCCGGAGACCACCGACGTGTGCCGAAACTCCTCGCGCGCCAGCGGGTTTGACAGGTGCACCTCGATCAGGGGTGCCGTGAGCATCGAACAGGCATCGCGCAAGGCATAGGAGTAGTGGGTGAATGCGGCGGGATTCAGGATCACGGGCGCCTTGGCGTCGGCGGCTTCGTGCAACCAGCCGATCAGCTCTGCCTCGTCGTTCGTCTGGCGAACGACGGCGTCCATGCCCAGCTCACCTGCCCGTGCGATGCACTGCTCAGAGAGCTGCTCGAAAGTGGTGGTGCCGTAGATGCCGGGCTCACGGGTGCCGAGCCGGTTGAGATTCGGGCCATTGAGGACGTAGACCGTGGACATCCTGCAAGCCTAATGCGACTGGGCAGCCACGACCCGGATCGCTGTCGAGCTAGCGGCTGATCGCCTCGTAGGCCGCCTCGAGCAGCGCTGGGTCAGGACCCTCCCAGCTCACGGGCTGCCCGATACCCTCGAGGACCACGAAGCGGAGCATCGAACCGCGCGCCTTTTTATCGAGCTGCATCGCATCGAGCAGCTCCGGCCATCGCCCGGGCTGGTACGAAGTCGGCAGGCCGAGCAGTTCGAGGATGTCTCGATGCTCAGCGGCATCGGTCTCGGTGAGCCTGCCGCCGAGCATGGCGAGTTGCGACACGTACATCAGTCCCACGCTCACCGCTGCTCCATGCCGCCACCGGTAGCCCTCGACCCGCTCGACCGCGTGGCCGAAGGTATGGCCGTAGTTCAGCACCTCGCGACCCAGACGCCTCGTCGAACCCGTCGCCGACTGCTCCCGGAAATCACCGCTCACGACATCGGCCTTGACCTGAACGGCTCGCCGGATGAGGTCGCTGATGAGGTCGCCCTGTGGATCCAGGCACCGCTCGACGCCTGCGCGGACATCGCGAAGAATCGAGGGGTCGGACGTGAACCCCACCTTGACCACTTCGGCCATACCGGCAACGAGGTCAGCCCGGGGCAGTGTGGCCAGCGCATCAAGGTCGCAGAGCACCCCCGCCGGGCTGTAGAACGCACCGACGAGATTCTTGCCGGCTCCGGTGTTGATCCCGGTCTTGCCGCCGACAGCCGCATCGACCATCGCCAGCAGGGTCGTCGGCAGGTGCACGACCCGGATGCCGCGGAGCCAAGTGGCGGCAACGAAGCCGGCGAGATCGGTCGTCGCTCCCCCGCCGAGGCTGACGATGGCATCGCTTCGCGTAAACCCCGCTTCACCGAGGGCGGCCCAGCACTCGGCGAGGACTCCGGCCGTCTTGGCGTCCTCCGCATCGGGGATCTCAATCGGGGTCACGGCAAACCCGTGGTCGCCGAGGAGGCCCGCCACGGCGGACGCCCGCCCGGCCATCGTCGCCGGATGCACGATCGCCACTCGGGTCGCCCCGTGGAGCAGTGGCGGAAGCTCGAGGTCGAGCCCGCGACCGATGACGACGTCGTAGTCGTGTTCTGCACGAACGCCGATGCGAACCGGATCACTCATCGTCGAGGCCTGCACGGTTGCTGCCCGCGGCGCCCGACGCCTCGATGATCGAGACGAGGTCGGCGACGACCTCCCTGATCTTGCGATTCGAGGTCTCGACGATCGCGGTGCTCACTTCTTCGTAGAGCGGCGAGCGGGCTTCGAGGAGGTTGGACATCTTCGTGCGGACGTTGCCCAGGAGCAGTGGGCGCGAGGTATTCATGCCGACGCGGGAGGCTGCATCGGCCATGCCAACGCGCAGCCAGATCACCCGATGGCCGACGAGGGCCGCTCGGGTCCGCTCGCTCAGCACGGCCCCTCCCCCGAGTGCCACCACGCCCGATTGATCCGCGAGGGCCGCCGCTACCGCCTGCTCTTCCATCCGGCGGAATTCGGCCTCGCCGAGGTTCACGAAGATATCGGAGACGGACATGCCTGCCGCCGCCTCGACCAGGTGGTCGGTATCGACGAAATCGACGCCGAGGTGCTCGGCGACGCGTCGGCCCGCGGTCGACTTGCCAGCCCCGGGAGCCCCCACAAGGACGAGGATCGGGCTCAACGGATGGCCAGATTCTCGAGGTAGGCGCGCAGGTTGCGGCGAGTCTCAAGGACGCTGTCGCCCCCGAACTTCTCAAGGACTGCTTCTGCAAGGGTGAGCAGGACCATGGATTCGGCGACAACGCCCGCTGCCGGGACGGCGCACACATCAGAACGCTGGTTGATTGCAGGGGCAGCCTCGCCCGTCGCAACGTCAACGGTACGAAGGGCGCGAGGAATGGTCGAGATCGGCTTCATTGCCGCCCGGACGCGAAGCAGCTCGCCGGTTGACATGCCCCCCTCGGTTCCACCGGACTTGCCCGAGGTGCGCTCGAGGCCGTCGACGCCCTGGATGATCTCATCCTGTGCGTCCGATCCACGAACCGCGGCGAGGGCGAATCCAGCGCCGAACTCAACGCCCTTGATTGCTTGTATACCCATGAGGGCCGCGGCGATGCGCGAATCCAGGCGGCGGTCCCAGTGGACGTGGCTGCCGAGCCCGACCGGGAGCCCGTAGGCCACCACTTCAACCACGCCGCCGAGG
>WLND01000010.1 GCA_009726075.1 Actinomycetota bacterium | reverse complement strand
TCCTCTCTGCGACTGCGAGCCCGACCGACTCCTCGACCCCCTCCCCGACGCCATCCCCCACCGTCACCGACGCGACTCCTGCGGCCACGCCGACCGAAGCTCCGGCGGCCGCACCCGTCCCGGCCCCGCTCCCGACCGCCCTCGGCAGTTGGTGCGAGACCCTCTTTCCATCGCAGCGCACGAGCATCGAGCGCACGAAGGCCCAGGCGCTCATGGCCGGCAAGGCGACCATGAGCCTCGGCGGCACCTACACGCTCACCGAGCACCCGAACTGGAAGCCGCAGGGCTCGACCGACACCTCAGGCGACCGGCACGTGAACAGCCTGAACTGGGCGCTGCCCCTGCTCTATCGCGGCGTGCACAAGCAGGTGCCCTCGCTGGTGACCAGGTTCACGAACCTCATGCACTACTGGATCGAGGATCACCGGGGCAAGCGCGGATCGTGGGTCGACTCGTCGATCTACGGGGGACTTCGCACCCAGACCCTCGTGTGCGCCGCCCAGACGCTCAATGATCCGATCATCGCCAAGGCTGCGCTGGCCGATGCCGGCCGCATGGTGGCGCGCAACTGGGCCAGCCGCGAGGTGGCCAGCGGCACGAACAACACCGACCTCATCCGGCAGACCGGCGGCCTCGCGGCGTACTGCTGGGCGGGCGATGTGGCCGGCCGCGACCGAGCCTGGGCGAACCTCGTGAGCGTCTCGCGCGGCATCGTGCACGACGACGGCAGCGATGTCGAGGGCTCGCCGGGCTACGCGGTCTACATCGAGAAACTGCTCAAGAGCGTTGAGGCCTCGGCGGCGACGTGCGGCATCCCGGCTGATCCCATTCCCGAACTGCGCAGCCGCATGTATGACTACGTCGCCCAGGCGATCCGCCCCGACTTCAAGATCGAGTCGCTCGGCGACACCATCAATGACTCGCTGCGCAATGCCTTCGGCGCTGGCGACCCGCGCGCCGACTGGGTGCGAACCGCCGGTGCGGCCGGCACGCCCCCGGCGCCGATCTACTCCTCATATCAGGGTGGCTACGTGTTCGGCCGCGCCGGCTGGCAGCCGCAGCCCGGCGGTGCCGACACCTTCTACTCGCTGCGCTTCTCCAACTCACGGCCGAGCACGCCCCATGCCCACGATGATGGCCTCGGGCTGACCCTGTACTCGCGGGGAGTGGAGTGGATCGGCGATCCCGGGCCGTATCGCTATGAGAATGCCAGCTCGCTTCGGTGGTACATGAAGTCGCGGACGGCCCACTCATCGGTGACGGTTGCGAATGCCGGACGGACGAAGGCCCGCGGCGTGCGCCAGGTGGTCTCGCAGAGCGACTGGGCGACCGGCGGAAACGACACGACCTGCCTGCGCGACGCAACCTGGGGCACCGTGGTGGTCACGCGCTGCACCCAGTACATCCGATCCGTCGATGCCATGGTCGTCGTCGATTACGTCAATGCCACGCGGATGAAGGGCAGGGCGAAGCGATCGGTCACCCAGCGCTGGCAGTTGCCCCCCGGCCTGGCAGCCTCGAACACGGCCGATGTGCTCACCCTGGCCAGCGGCGACAAGCGCCTCGACGTCGTGAAGTCGGGCGACGGCGGCTGGAACGTGCGCACCGCGCGCAAGGGATCCTCACCCGGATGGTTCACCGCTGGATGGGGCGAGAAGCTTCCCGGCGCGGTGCTCTCGCGCACGATCAAGATCCCGAAGGCGGGGACGAACTCGGTGCTGGTCACGGTGCTCGTGCCGCGCACCGACGGCGAGGCGACGTCCGCTGTGGTCGACGAGCGCGGAGTGACCATCACCCGCAACGGGACCGTGATCACGACCCCGCTCCCGGTGCCGAACTAGTGCTCGGCGAGCAACGCCTCGACGGCCTCGAGGGTCGGAAGGGACGGCACGGCACCGGCGCCGAGGGTCGCTAGCGCCCCGGCCGCGCTGGCCCAGCGCAGGGCGTCGGCGAAGGTCTCGTCCGCAGCGATCGCGGCTGCGAGCCCGCCGCAGAAGGCATCACCCGCCGCGACGGTGTCAACCGGCGAGACGCTGAAGGCCTCGACCGAACCAGAACTCAGGGGCGAGGCCCAGACCGCACCGCGGGCCCCGCGCGTGATGACGGCGTGCGGAATCCCCTTGTCGGCGAAATGGCGCGCGGCCTCACTGGCGTCAACGAGGGTCTCGGTCGCAAGCCCGGTCAGATGGGCCGCCTCGAATTCATTCGGCACGATGACGTCGACGAGGGCAAGAAGCGAGTCCGGGTAGTCGCGGACCGGCGCGGGGTTGAGCATGGTGCGCGCGCCGCAGGCCCGGCCCGCCGCCATCGCCGCCGCGATCGAATCGAGCGGCACCTCGCCCTGCGTGAGCACCACTGCAACGTCGTCGAGGGCCGCGATCGCGGCGGTGACCTGCTCAGGGGTCACGGCGCCGTTGGCGCCTGCCACGACGACGATGCGGTTCATGCCCGCGGTGTCGACCTCGATGAGCGCCGTGCCCGACGGCCCTTCGACCGTCGTGATCGCCGCGCCGTTGATGCCCTCGTCGTCGACGATGCCACGCAGCCACGATCCGGCCTCGTCGCTGCCGACGGCGCCGATCATGTGGACGTGCGCTCCGAGCCGCGCCGCTGCAACCGCCTGATTCAGGCCCTTGCCGCCCGCGTGGCGCTCAAGGCTCCTGCCGAGCACCGTCTCGCCCGGATCGGGCATTCGGTCGACGCCCACGACGAGGTCGACATTGAGGCTTCCGACAACGACAACGATTCCGGTCATGCGCCAAGTATCAGGGGCAGGATGTCGGCAGCATCGGTCACGACCCAGTCTGCGGCGGCGAGTCGGTCGATCGGGGTGCGGTACGACAGGCCGACGACCCTCATGCCCGCGCGGTGGGCGGCCTCAACGCCGTGCGGGCTGTCCTCGATCACCAGGCAGGCGGCCGGGTCGACGCCCGCCCGCTCGGCGGCGAGCAGGAACAGGTCGGGGAACGGCTTGCCCCGCTCGACATGGTCACGGGTTGTGATGACGTGATCGGGGAAGAACTCGACGAGCTCGGTCGTGGTGATGCCGAGGTTGACCCGCTGCGACGACCCGCTGCTCGCGATCACGAAGGGCATGCCGGCGGCGTTCAGCTGCTCGAGCAGCAGGCGCATCCCGGGGATCGGCTGGAGTTCGCGCCGAAAGCCCGCGAAGAGCTCGTCATGGAAGCGCTGATCGAAGGCCACGCGATCGATCGCGGTGCCGCCGTGCTCGATGGCGTCCATCACCGAGTCGAGGCTGCTGCCGAGGTAGACCCGGATCGCCTCATCGACCGTGGTGGGCACGCCATGCTCGGACAGCAGGCTCGAGCACAGATCCATCGCGATGATCTCGCTGTCGACGAGGACGCCGTCGTGGTCGAAGATGACGAGTTCGACGGGTCCGGCGAGCGGCGCATTCGGCATCCGTCCACACTAGTGCCGTGTCAGTGAACCCCTTGGGCATCCATGCGCTCGTCTGGGTCGGTGGCTGGAGCGTCGAGGAGGCCGAACTGGCCATCTCGTCGACCGCTGCGGCCGGGTACGACGTCATCGAGATCCCGGCCCTCGACCCGTCCAGGATCGACATCGCATCGACCCGCGAGCTCCTCGAGCGGTACGGCCTGCGGCCGACGATCTCGCTCGGCCTGTCCTTCGATGCCGACATCAACTCTCAGGACGTCGCATGCGTGGCACGTGGCCGCGACACGCTGATGTCCGCCCTCGAGGTGAGCCGGGGGATCGGCTCGACGTACCTCGGCGGGGTGATCTTCGGCGCGATGGCGAAGTACTCCGGGCCGACGACCGCGGGGGCCAGGGCCAACTCGGTCGCCGTGATCAAGGAACTCGCCCAGGAGGCCCGGGCCAGCGACACCATCATCGGCCTGGAGTTCGTGAACCGATACGAGAGCAATCTGCTCAACACCGCCCAGCAGACCCTGGACTACCTCGATCTCGTCGGTGAGGACAACGTTGTCGTCCACGCCGACGTCTACCACATGAACATCGAGGAGTCGGATTTCCGGACGCCGATCCTGGCCTGCGGCGAGCGCCTCGGCTACGTCCATGTCGGCGAGTCGCACCGCGGCTACCTCGGCACGGGCACCATCGACTTTCCCGAGTTCTTCTCGGCGCTCAACGAGATCGACTACGCCGGGCCTATCACCTTCGAGTCGTTCTCGTCGGCGGTCGTTGATCCGCTGCTGTCGAACACCCTCGCGGTGTGGCGAAACCTCTGGAGCGACAGCATGGATCTGGCGACCCAGGCGCACGCATTCATCCGCGCCGGCATGGCGGGCGGCTAGTCGCGTGGCAACCCTCGGCATCGATCTCGGTACGGGCTCGGTCAAGGCCGCCGTGGTCGGCGACGATGCCCGCGTCATCGACGAGGCCAGTTGCGGCTACGACGTGGTCGGGCCCGAGCCGGGCTGGGCCGAAAGCGACCCGCGCGAGTGGCTTGCGGCCGTGAACGAGGTTGTCGCGCGTGTTGCGGCCCGGTCGACCTGCGCGATCGACGCGGTCGGGTTCTCAGGGCAGATGCACGGGGTCGTCGTCACCGATGCCGACCTCGTCCCCCTCCTCCCCGCCATCCTCTGGGCCGATGGGCGGGCATCGGCCGAGGCCCGCGATCTGGCCGAGGCCTTCGACGCTCGGGCACTTGCCAACCTGGGTTCCCCGGCCGTGCCGGGCTTCGCCGCGACCACGCTGAAGTGGTTGCAGCGCAACCGCCCTGAAGTCATGGCACAGGCTCGCTACGCACTGCAGCCAAAGGACTGGCTGCGAGCGTCCCTCGGGGGCGACATCGCGACCGACCCGAGTGACGCCACGGGCACGCTCTTCTTCGACATCGCCGCCGGCGGCTGGTCTGCAGCGGTGGTCGAGTGGACGGGCATCGATCCGTCCCTGCTGGCCGAGGTGCGCAGTTCGGCTGCACCCGCCGGCATCGTGTCGTTCGACAGCGGGCTGCGCGCAGGAGCCGTTGTCGGAGCCGCGGACACCGCGTGCGCCATGGCCGGCATCGGCCTTCGCCGAGGGGACGGCTTCATCGCCGTGGGCACGGGGTCGCAGACGGTTCGGGTGCTCGATGAACCCACCATCGACGAAACGCTGGTCACCCACACCCTGGCCATGGCGGGCGCGATCGGGGCGGGCTGGTACCGCATCGGCGCCGTGCAGAACGCCGGCCTCGCGCTGACGAAGGCCCTGGCCTGGCTCGGTGCCGACATCAACGAGGCGATCGAGGCGCTTCGGCAGGGCCTGCGATCGTCCGACCCGGTCTTCGTGCCCTACATCGCCGGCGAGCGAACACCGTTCATGGATGCCGGGCTGCGCGGCGGGTGGTCTGGCCTCTCACTCTCGACCGACCGACCGGCCATGCTGCGCAGCGTGCTCGAGGGCATCGCCCAGGCAGTCGCCCTCGGGGTCGAGGCCGTGGAGGCGACCGGAGCCCTGATGCCGCCGATCGTGCCGCTCGTCGGCGGCGGAACCCACGACCCCGCCTTTCGGCAGCTGCTCGCCAACACCACCGGCCATGCGCTCGGCGTGACCGATGCGCCGAACGCCGCGGTCGTGGGCGCAGCGCTCCTGGCCCAGGGGCGCACGAGCATCGGCACGCCCGCCGAGATCACGTCGGTGGTGAGCCCGGATCCGCAGGCTCGGGCACTGCTTCACGAGCGGCGCGACACCCTCAAGCACCTCGTCCGAATGCAGCAGACAAAGGAGTCGCCGTGAAGATCGCCATCGGTTCTGACCACGCAGGATTCATCCTCAAGGAAACCCTGAAGGCGTGGCTTGGGGAGGAGGGTTTCGAGGTCGATGATCTCGGAACGCACTCCGCAGAGCGCGTCGACTACCCGCACTACGGGGCCGCAGTCGCGCAGGCGGTGGCCAGCGGAAGCGCGGATTTTGGTGTCGCGGTCTGCGGCAGCGGCCAGGGCATCTGCATGGCCGCCAACAAGGTGCCGGGGGCGCGCGGGGGCGTGATTCGCGACGTCAACGATGCTGAGATGACCCGCCGCCACAACAACGCCAACGTGGCGTGCTTCGGCGAGCAGGTGACAGAGCCGGAGGTGGCGATCGCGGCACTGCGCGTGTTCCTGTCGACGGCATTCGACGGCGGACGCCACGAGGCGCGCGTGACGCAGCTCGCCGAGCTTGACCGCGGCGAGTCGATCTAGCGCTACGGGCTACCGAGCCTCGGCAGTCAGCCGCCCGACGGCCGCGATGACGATCGCCGGATCGTCCTGCTGGATCACGTGGCCGGACTTCTTCGCGAACAGGTGCTCGGAGTTCGTCGACAGCCTCGCGGCTCGCGCCTGCTCGGCATTCCATCTGCGGTCGGCCCACGAGGTGGCCTTCGCTGGGTCGCCGGCAGTGATCACGATGAGCGGGGTGGCACCGAGGTCGGGCCCTCCGCCGGTGGCCCGCTCGCTCGCCGCCATGTCGATGCTGGTGCCGCCCTCGTGCCACGGGCTCGCGTACGAGGCGAGGAACGTGCGGTGGATGCCCGGGTACACGGCGTCGAGCAGCAGGACCCCCGCGACGTCGCCGGGATCAGCGGCGGCAAAGGCGCGCACGATGAGCCCGGCGTACGAGTGCCCGACGAGGATGAACGGCCCGTCCTCGCCAGCCCTGGCCAGAAGCGCCCGCAACTCAGCAGCGTGCTCACCCGCATCGGTGACCTTGGAGCCGCGGCGCGCGGGGCTCCTGCCCAGGCCAGGCCGGTCGGAGATGCAGACCCGATGCTCGCGCCGCAGCGGCTTCAGGACCTTTGACCACATTGCGCTGGTGGCGCCGAGCCCCGATGAGATGACGACGGTGGGGGCGCCCGTGCCCGCGCAGGAGATCCATTGGCGCTGCCCACCGGCCGCGTAGACCCCGTCGACCTTTGCCGTGGTGGCGCTCGCCGTTGGGGCAAGTGTGACGAACAACGCGAGCCCGCAGGCGATGAATGTGGGCGCGCCATGGAACCGCATGGCCTCACGGTACGTCAGACTCAAGACACAACCCGTTTCAGACCCCTAGGAGTTCGCCATGCGTCGCAGTACCCGCTTCATCGTTGCCGGATCAGCCGCCCTTCTCGGAATCACCGTCCTGGCCGGCTGCTCGTCCTCGAGCTCCTCGGACTCGTCGGCATCAGCCGCCGCCAGCACCACGCAGATGCTCCCGCCCGTCATGGTCGAGCAGGGCGCGACCACGGCTGCGGCCAAGGTCGGCGATTTCGTCGTCATCAACGTCAAGACGATCGCCGGCACCACGATCGCGACGTCCACGCCTGACCTTCTCGCAATCAGCCAGGGCGGCACCGATGGCAGCGCCGACTTCAACCCGGGCGCCCAGGCCCTCGCGGTTGGCACCGGCATCATCACCGTGACCCTGCCCGACGGCAGCACCTACGACCTCACGGTCACGATCACCGAGTAGTCACGAGGACCCGTTGCCGGCCAGCGCAGGGATTGCTGTCACTGGCCGGCACGGAGTCCTCACTCAGTTGGACGGGGCCGCAGCACGCTCACGGCGAATTCGGCGTCGGCATGCCAGGGGCGCAGGTCCCAGGTCGCGAAGCGTTGCTCGAGAACGAAGCCCGCGTCGGCAACGTGCCGGTCGAACTCGGTGAGGTCATACCGTTCGATCTGGAAGCCGGCGACGACGAATCCCTCGGGCACGAGATGGGCGGCCAGCCGCACGAGCACCTCTGTCTCAGTGCTGGGGGCGACAAACGCAAGCACGTTACCCGCGACGACGATGGCATCGAAACGCTCAGACTCACCCAGTGACGGCAGGTCGAGCTCGGCGAGGTTCGCCTCGATCCACAGTGGGCCGTGGTGGTCCTCGCGGGCAGCGGCAATGAGCTCAGGGTCCATGTCGACCCCGACCACCCGGTGGCCGCGGTCGAACAGCGCCGCCCCGACTCGTCCCGTCCCGCATCCGGCATCGAGAACTCGGGAGCCGGGCTTGACCATCGCGTCGACCAGGCGAGCCTCGCCGGCCAAGTCCTGGCCCTCGGCCGCGAGGGTGCGCATCTGCTCGACATACCGAGCCGAGTGGTCGTCATCGGTCTCGGTGAACCAACGAGGGGCTGAAGTCATGACCGTGACGCTAGCCGAGCGATCCGACTCCAAGCGAGCCCGCCGCGAATTGCCATCACTCCAACTGTGTGCGACGTTTCGCACGCACGTCGGGCGCAATCGCGGCCATCGAAGTTTCAGTGAAAGGGACCATAGTGAACTCACGCACAAGGACGATCGCGATAGCCGGGGCGGTCGCCCTGGCATCATCGCTGCTGATGGCAGGCTGCGGAGGCAGTTCGACGTCGACTGAATCGTCGGCAGCCCCGACCGCAGCAACCTGGAGCCCCCCTCGTCCGACCGGCGCGCCGGACGATTTCTGGGCGAACTACGCAACTGACCCGAAGGCATTGAGCGCAGACGACTTCGCCAAGGCCTGCGCAGCGATGCCGATCGCCAAGGAGTCCGGCGCCAATCTCGAGGCGCTCCTCGGTGCGGCCCCGGGCTCGACCCAGGCCGAGTGGGACGCCCTGACCGACTACATCAACACCTACGTCCAGCCCCTCTGCCCGTAGTTCGAACCGCACGAGGCCTTCCCTGTCGCGAGACGGGGGAGGCCTTGAGCGTTCTCGGGGGCGGGGGCCTGGCTCCTACGCGCCGAAGAGCTCGAAGGCGCTTCGCCATACGGCGTCGGCGACCAGTGCCGCACTGGGCAGCGAGCCGGAGCGGCCGAACGAGCCGTGGAACGAGTCGGGCGCATGGTGATGCACGGTGGTGGCGCCGGCGGCATGGAGGGCTCGGGCGTAGTCGATGCCCTCGTCGCGCAGTGGGTCGTGGCCGACAGTGAGGACCACCGCGGGCGGCAGCCCGGCCGGCACGGGGCCGGTGAGGTCAACGCGCGGGTCCTGGGCGCTCGCTGCGTTCAGGTAGTAGAAGTAGCACCACTCGAGCCCCGCTCGGGTGATGAACGGGCCATCGACGAATTCTCGGGCGGAGGCTGTCGACAGGCTCGGGTCGATGCACGGGTAGACGAGCACCTGACCGACGAGCCCCCCGTGCCCAGCGAACTCGCGTGCAGCGACCGCGGCGAGATTTCCACCCGCGCTATCGCCGCCCACGACAACCCGGATGCCCGAATCCAGCAGGGCGGAGGTCACCGCGAGGGCGTCGTCGACGCCGGCCGGGAAGGGATGCTGCGGGGCCAGGCGGTAGTCGACGCTGATGACCTCCCAGCCCGTGCGATCGCAGGCCGTGCGCGCCACCGGATCAGCGGTGTCGATGTCGCCGAAGACCCAGCCTCCGCCGTGCAGCCAGACCAGCGTGGTGGCCGGCGCTTCATTGCCCGCGGGCGTGTATCGACGCACGGGCACCCCTGCGATCACGTCATCGGTAGCCGTGACCGGGATCGTGTCTGGATGCGGGTGCCACTGCTCGCGCCGTGCCGGCCCCTGGTTGCGATGGTGGATCTGGACGTCGACGGGGTCGGCGGATGCCGGCCTTGAGTCCGCGTCAGCGATGAGTGACGCGCGCAGCCGCTCGCAGTCGGGGGCAAGGGGGGCGAAGAGCCGTGGACCTTCGAGTCGTGAAGCGTCATCGACGCTGTTCAGGGTCGCAGGCAAGGTCAGGGCGCCTTGGCCGTGAATCTCAGCAGGACCGTGTTGTCGGTCTGGAGGTTGCTGCCCCAGATGAGCGAGGCCGATGGCGACCAGGTGATTGTCGTGTGGCCCTCTTTCACGCCAACCTGCTGCGGGGTGTAAACCGTGGCGTTCTGCCACGAGGTGTCGTTGAACGCGGCGGTCTTCCACCTTGCCGGTTCGGCGATGATCTTCGATCCGCAGTCTGCGATCGGGGTGCGCGATGTCACGCACGAGACGTTGAGCGGGGCTTGGTGGACGACCAGCGCCTTCCACGTGCTACTCGTTGCGGCGACGACCTTGGAGCGCTTGGTATCGGTGATCTGCGCGATGATGCCGCCGTCGCCCATCTGCTGCCGGTTGGTGCCGATGTACTCGAGCCCTGAATCGTCCTGCTTGAAGTCCTTTGCCACCAGCGCAATTGTCAATGGATAGGTTGCCGTGAAGGTGATGGTTTCCGCGTTGAAGGACCGCTCGGTCGTGATCGGCACGGAATCCTGGCCGACCAGCTTGCCATTCACATAGAGGGCGAACCAGTTGTCGGCCCAGACCTCGGCCTTGAAGGTCGAGGATGCACCTGCTGCTTGCGCGGGAGCGGCGGCACCGAGGATGAGCAGGGGAGCGGACATGAGCAGCGCGAGCACCGCTCCCGCGAGGCGGCGCATCAGTTGGCCCTGCGAGCGTAGGTTTCGGTTGACGAGGCGCCGGATGGATCGATGAATTTCATGGTCACTGCTTTCATGGTCGCGGTGTAGTCGATGCGATGGGTGGCGCCGGAGAGCGTGTAGGCCAGCTCGTAATGGTCGCTGCCACTGCGCTGGAACTTGGTGATCGCGGCACCGCGGAGCGGCTCGGTCGGCGTGCGGCCGGAGTTGGCCCGAGGCTGCGGATCGACCTGGCCGTCGGCCACTGTCACGACCCCGCGCATGCCTCCATTGTGATACGGATAGGTGCGGGTGCCGTGGTAGTGATACTGCTTCTTGCTGTCGAAGTGCCCGTTGTACTCGTCGAGGCCGACGACGGCCTTGCCATCGGGCTCGGTCTCACCATAGATCGGGAAGCCGTCGAGTGCGTAGGCGATGGGCTTATTGCGGCCCACCGTCTTCGAAAGATGAAGCGGCGCAATGTGATAGTGGTAGTCGTCAGCCTTGCCGCAATGGCCGCCCCACTCGTCGAGCTCGCCGATGAGGTACGAATCCTCGCCCCGGTTGTTCAGCGCGTTGAACATCGGCACGCCGTTGACCGCCAGTGCGATCGCGCCGCGAAACAGGTCGTTCTTGGCCGAGATCGGGTTCGCGGCCAGCACCGGCTTGACCGGGATCTGCCAGGCATTCGAGCCCGTGTACGGCTGCGGGATCGGCACCTGCTGCTGCCAGTTCGTGATGCCGACCATGAGGTTGTGGGCGGGCATGCTGGTCGACTCGACGAGGTAGTACTTGCCGCTGCGCAGGGTCTTGACCGACGATGCGAAGGCATCGAAGCCGGGCAGGGTCACCTTCGTGGTCGCCGCGCCCGCGGGGCCGGCCCCCACCAGCGAACCGACCACGCCGATGCCTAGGCCAAGGGCTACCCCTTTGAGCAGCGTGCGGCGGTCGACCTCATGATCGTGGTGCGGGAGCTGATGATGACTGGGTGTCGGTCGCTGCGCTGGATGGCCGTGAGTAGGTGACATTGAGAACTGCCTTTCCGAGGGTGATGGGCGCAATGGCCGCGAGCAGGGTGTCGCGCGAGACGGTTGCTGTGGAGGTTGAACCCAGGCCTGCCGACTTCGACAGTGCGTAGAGCGTGTACGTGTACGTCTTGTCGCCGGGACCCTTCGAGCAGGGTGGCGTGTAGCCGATGTTCCGGTTCACGCTGTTCCCGCCGAGCTTGCCGAAGTTCTTGGCATTCACGGCCAACTGGGTCGTGGTCGAGGGGATGTCCCAGGCCACCCAGTACCAGTGGGCGACGCCCTCCGGCGGCACGTGGTGCATCACCAGGGCGTAACTCTTGGTGCCCTTCGGCGGATTCGTCCACTTCAATGGAAGTGTCGATCCGGCGCCATCGCACGTGTAAGCGGCGGGCAGCGCGCCAGCCTCCGTGACGACCGGGCTCTTGAGCGTGAACGCGCCCTGGACGGCATTCGCGTGGGGAATGAATAGGGCGAGGAGCGCCAGGGAGCAGGCGGCGATGAGTGGGGATCGAAGGCGCATGTCTGGACACTCCCATCCCGAGCACTGTGCGGCAAGCCAGTCGGGCCCCATATTGGGGGAAACCCGTAGTCTTGACGGGGGCCGAACATTTCGCTGACCGAACGCTCGCAGGAGGCCGGGGAAGCCCCGTGCCGGGGGCGGCGTGAGCGGCTATCGCTCGGCGATAATCTCCAACGCGCTCGTCCATACGCGGACGACCTCGACCGCGGCGCTCGGCAGCAATCCGGAGAGCCCGAAGGACCCGTGGAACGAGTCGGGTGCATGGACGTGGCGCACGTTGACCCCGGCCGAGGCGAGCCCGCGGGCGTAGGCGATGCCCTCGTCGCGCACCGGGTCGTGGCCGACGGTGAGCACGACTGCGGGAGCCAGCCCCTGCGGCACCGGCCCGGTGAGGTCGACGAGGGGATCATGCGGCGAGGCACCGGCGAGATAGTGCTCGTAGCACCAGACGAGCCCGGGTCGGGTGGTGAGGCCTTCGATGAATTCGAGGGCGGACGGGGTCGACAGGCGCGGATCGATGCAGGGGTAGACGAGCACCTGGCCGACGAGGCCCGGGCGTCCGGCGAAATGACGCGCGACGGCCGCAGCGAGGTTGCCGCCCGCGCTGTCGCCCCCGACGACAACCCGCCTGCCGAGATCGAGAATTTCGGACGTCACGGCGATGGCATCGTCGACACCGGCGGGGAAGGGGTGCTGGGGTGCGAGGCGGTAGTCGACGCTCACGACCTCCCACCCGGTGAGGTCGCAGGCGGTGCGAGCAACCGGGTCGGCCGCGTCGATGTCACCGAAGATCCACCCGCCGCCGTGCAGCCATATAAGCGTGAGGTCGGAGGATCCGCCGGACAGGGGCCGGTACCGTCGGACGGGAACGCCGGCGATGGCGTCGTCCAGCGCCGTCACCGGGATCGACGCGGGATCAGGCGACCACCCTGCACGGATGAGCGACGCATCGGCCAGATGCCGCTCCTGGATGACCAGAGGGTCGGACGATGCCGGAACCGAGGCCTGGGCGGCGAGGAGCGCGGTCATGAGCGATGCGCAGTCAGGGGCGAGGGGGGCGCACAGGTCGGTGCCCACACGTTGGTGCTCCATGGGATGCTCCGCCTGTCTATGGTTCTGCGTGAGTTGGGCACAACGAGGGCG
>WLND01000001.1 GCA_009726075.1 Actinomycetota bacterium | reverse complement strand
TGAGTCCGGTGATACCTGGCAGGACTCGGTTCGCCTGTGCGCCGCGAAGCTGGGCAGCCACTACGACCTCTTCGGATCGTCCCTGGCCGCCGACGACCTCGCCGCCATCATCAATGCGCTCGGCCTGGGCCCGTCCAATATCTACGGGGTTTCCTACGGAACTTTCTTCGGGCAGGTCTTCGCCGGGCGTCACCCCGAGCTCACTCGCAGCCTCCTGCTCGACAGCGCCTACCCAGCGGTAGGCGAGACAGGGTGGGTCGAGACCTTCCGGGCATCGGCCAAGGACGCCGTGAATGCCGTCTGCGCGCGCGAGCCGGCGTGCGCGAGGCGACCGGGTACCAGCGCCGGCCGGCTGGCCCAGGTCGTCCGCAAGCTTCGGGCGCGTCCGGTCACCGTCAAGGCTCCGTCCCCTGATGGCACCATCGAACGCGTCACCCTCGACCCGAGCACCCTCGCCGACCTGGTCATCGACGCTGGCTACGGGGGCCTCACCTTCGGCGCCCTCGATGCGTCACTGCGCGCGGCGCTCCTGGGCGACTGGCTTCCCCTTGGGCGACTCGTCGCCGAATGGGAGTACGACGGGTCATCGCATCCGGCGGGCAACGGCATCGACGAGGCGAACGAGGGTCACATGTACGCCGTGGTCTGCCAGGACTATCCGCAGATCGTCGACATGCAGGCCAGCCCGGCTGCCCGGCCGGCGCAGTACGAGGCGGCGGTCGCGGTTGGCCAGGGCAAGACGCCCGGTTTCTACTCGCCATTCACCATTGATGAATTCCGCGGGACCGGCTGGTGGGATCTCGAATCGTGCCTCGACTGGCCCGCGTCGACCCGCTACCCCTCGAGGTCGCCGACACCTCCGGCCGGCACGTACGGAACGTTCCCGACCCTCGTGCTGTCCGGCGATCTCGACCTCGTCACGACCACCCGCGAGGGCGCCATGGTGGCCGCGCAGTTCCCCGACTCGCGGCAGGTCATCGTCGCCAATGCCGTCCACGGCACCGCGGGAACCGAGTGCATCGATGGGCTCGTCCAGCAATTCGTGACCGATCCGAGTGCTGTCGTGGCGGGCGCTGGGGGCGCGTGCGCCGCAGACGAGCCTCGTCTGCGTCTCGTCGCCGGCTACCCGCGCACGCGGGTCGGTATCTCGAGCCAAGATGCGGCGGCACGCACGGTCGGTGACGTCATCCTGCGAATCGACCTCGGCCCAGGCGAAAAGACGACCACGGGCCATGGCCTGCGCGGCGGTACCTGGCGCGAGACCGGATACGGCATCGTGAACATCACGCTCAAGGAGGTCAAGCTCTACGACGACTTCCCGGTCTCGGGCACGGTTCGCTGGAATGTGGACACGGGCGATGTGAGCGCTCGCCTGCGCGTGCCGGGCGGCTCGGTGGTGCGCCGGTGGAACGACCTCACCGACCCAGTCCTGGCCACCACCACCAGAGTGGACTAACGGCCGCCCACCCCCCCGCCGGTCATTTCATCCCGATTGTGGGCCGGATGGAGGACTGGGGGCGTATCGGCGCCCGATTCGTTCATCCGGCCCAGCACGACACCCCCCTCCTCTGCGTCGTTTCGTCCGGATTGTGGGCCGGATGAATCAACGGGCCCTCGGATCGTCCTATTTTCTTGTTGTCACCCAGATTCCGGACGAGACGACGTTGGGGCGGCGCTCGGATGTGATGAACGAATCAGGACGTGTGAGGGCCCGCATCGTGCGTCCGGCCCACAATCGGGACGAAATGACCGGGGCCCGTCCGACCTACCGACCCACCGACGTTCGGACGGGCAGGCTCGGTGGCGACCCCGCATCCGATGAGGATTCTTCATGACATTGCAGTCGCCCTCGCTGCGGCGCCTGCGCCCGACGGGCGACTGAAGACACCGCTCGCAATCAGTGAACGCCGCGCGTTCGTGAGTGTCGCGGTGACGACGCTTTTGGGGACTTTCGGCCCTCCTGGCTCCGGCGAGACAAGCCAAGGGGGCGACCTGCCAGGCTCGGCACGCGACAGAGCAAGCACGAACGAGTGAAGCCCCCGGCCGAGGCCGGGGGCTTCACCGTGCGACGACAGTGACTGCCGCGTGCGACGAGCGGCGCTGCTACAGACTGCTCACCAGCGTGTCGAGCAACTCACTGCTGCGGTCGCCGCTGAGCTCCCAGATCATCGCTCCGCCCAGCCCCTTTGCCTTGATGAAGTCGGCCTTCGCCTTCATCGACTGCGGGTCGTCGTACGAGATCCAAAGCTTGCGCGCGGCGTCGTACAGGTACGGCGCCTTGGCATCGGCATCCCAATAGCGGGTCATGGTCGGCAGGTAGTTCGCCTTGATGTCCGAGTAGTCGAAGACGCCCTTCTCCCAGGTGCCGACGGAGGCGGCCGTGCCCGCCTGGTACAGCCCGGCGCCGGCAGCGCCCACGCCCTCCCAGCCCCGGCCGTAGAACGGAACCCCGAGAACGAGCTTCGAGGCGGGGAAGCCTGCGGTCAGGTACGTGTTGACCGCGTCGGTGATGCTGAACCCGGTGGCCGCGTCCTTGGCGCCGACGGTCATTGGTGCATTGTGGCCGGTGATCGGGTCCCATGAACCGTGGAAGTCATAGGACATCAGGTTCATCCAGTCCAGGGTGCTCCCCATCTTCGCGATCGGGAGGTTCGGAATGGTCGTCGGGCCGGCCGGTGCGGCAATGCTCAGGTAGTAGTCCTTACTGTCCTGTGCCTTCTGGGCATTCAGTTCGGTCCGGAACTCCTGGAGCAGTGATGCGTAGTTCTGCGTGTCTGCGGCCTTGCCGGGGAACAGGCCACCGGATACCGGGTACTCCCAGTCGATATCGATGCCGTCGAACCCGTACTGCTTCATGAAGCCGATGCAGGACGATGCGAGATCCTTGCGGGCCTGGTCGGTCGATGCCGCCGCCGAGAAGTTCTGGCTCCACGTCCAGCCGCCCAGGGAGATCATGGTCTTCAGGCCGGGGTTGGCTGCCTTCAGCTTCTGCAACTGGTTGAAGTTGCCCCGGAGAGCGCCCTGATCCCAGGTGTCGCCGGCGAAGGCCTTGTCGGTGTCGGCATATGAGTCGCCGAGCACGCATTTGCCGTTCTGGATGTTCGCAAAGGCGTAGTTGATGTGCGTGAGCTTCTGGCCCGGGATCTCAGACACCTGGTAGTTGCGCGCGTAGGTCGCCCACGCCGGGTAGTAGCCGACGATCTTCCGGGCACCCGAGTAGGCGCCGGGCTGAGGCGTGTGCGGGGTCGTCGCGGTCGGTGACGCGGTGGGAGTCGCTGTCGCAGTTGGTGACGCGGACGTTGCTGACGAGGACGTCCCGCCCACGACTGCGCAGGCACCTGCGGTGGACGTGCAGGTCGCTGGCGCGGTGAAGGCTCCGTTGTCGGTCAGGCCGACGGTTGCGGACGCGCCCGCTGCAAGTGATCCGTTCCAGGCGACGTTCGTCGCGGTGAGGACGCCGCCCGCGAGCCTCGAGGTCGCGTTCCACATGCTCACGCTGCTCCCCGACCACGGCATCGAGACCGACCAGCCGTTGATCGGCGCTGAGCCGGCGTTCTTGACCGTCAGGTCGACGTTACGTCCGCTTCCCCAGTCGGAGGTGACCTTGACGCTGACCGAGATTGCCGAGCCCGCTGGCACGGAGGGGGTTGCGCTGGACGTGGGTGTCGGAGTCGGGGCCACCGTCGGTGCGACCGTGGGCGTCACCGTCGGGGCCGGCGTCGTTGAGCTGGACGAACCCCCTGAGACCACGCAGGTGCCAGCTGGGATCGCACACGACGTCGGTGTCGTTGTCCCGCCCCTCGGGCTGCCGATGAACCCGAAGGAGACGGACGATCCCGGGGTCAGGCCCGTGCTCCAGGTGGGACCGGCGAATCGATACCCGTCTGAGGTCGAGGTCGACGTCGCGTCCCAGACCGATGTGATGCCGTTCCGGTACGGAACCGATACGGACCACGGGTCGATGGTTCGGCCCGAGTTGTTCGTGACGCGCACGGATCCCTGGTACCCCGTGCCCCAGTCCTGCGTGACGGTCCAGTCCATCGTGACGTCGGCGGACGCGGCCGAGGCGCTACTGGGCAGTGAGACACCCACGGCTGTCGCAGCGAGTGTCACCAGGCCCAGCGCGGCGACGCTGTAGGCCATCGGTCGTTTCATCGGAGCTCTCCTTGACTCGGTTGAATTTCATCTACCCACTTATTGTGACACAGATTTACTTAAAGTGACACGGTGTGATGAAAGATGGCAACCGTGGGCGACTCAACGACGAGGGCCCAACCAGTCCGATGCAAGTGACACACCGTCACGTGATGCGCCACCTACCCATAGGGTCGGGGCATGACGGTAAAGAGAGGCACCGGGCGCCTCGCCCTCATTGGGGCGACAGCCGACGTACTGCGCGTCGGTGGCGAGGTGCAGGTGAAGGAGATCGCCGCGACCGCCGGCGTCTCGCACACGCTCGTCTACCGGCACTTCCCGGTCGGGGGCAAGGACGAACTGGTTGCCGAGGCCTATGCGCACCTGTTCCGCGGGCTCGCTGAGTCCGACATTGAAGACCTGTTCGACATCCTCGAGACGTCCGGACTCGACCGCGATCGGATCCGTGATTTCGTCCTGATAATTCTGAGCCCGCGCCGGGCCGGTATTCGCTGGTCGCGCCTCGAGGCCCTCGCCCAGACGCGCACGAACCCTTACGTTGCAGCGCGGATCGAGGACGCCCGCCGCGATCTCATCGGCACGTTCGCCAAGCGCCTGCGTCGCGTCGAGCCAGCCATGACCGAGCAGTCGGCCACGGCCTTCTCCGTCATTGCCCAGGCGCTGCCCCTAGGCATCACCGCAATCGGAGGCCTGGCAATGCCGAAGGCACTGCGCGAGGAGGTCGCCGGCATGTGGGCCGACACGCTCGTCAATCTCCTGGCCCTGGCGCGAGGCGGCAAGGAGCCACCGGCCCGTCAGCCTTGAGCCTCCTCAGGCCAGGCTGCGGCGCGAGCTGATGACGCCGGTGTTGAAACCAGCCAGGTGAAGCCCGCCGTGAAAACGCGCGTGCTCGATCTTGATGCACCGGTTCATGACCACGTTGAGGCCACCCTCGCTGGCGCGCTCGGCAATGTCCGGGTCCTCGATGCCGAGTTGGAGCCAGAGGGTCTTCGCGTTGCACGCGAGCGCCTCATCCAGCACCTCCGGCAGGTCGGACGGCTTCCGGAAGACCACGACGATGTCGGGTGCCTCGGGCAAATCGGCCAGGCTTCCGTACGCGACGTGCCCGAGGATGGTCTCCTCACGCGGGTTCACGAACCACACGGTGAAGTCGCTGCTCGCTAGGAGGTAGGTGCCGACGAAATAGCTCGCACGCGACGGATTATTCGACGCTCCGACGATGGCGACGCTTCGTGAGGACGTGAGGATCCCCAGACGGTCACGCGCGCTCGGCGGGGCCCAGGTCACGACTGCTCCTTCGCGGCGATGCTCAGCGCCTGGTCGATATCCCACCAGATGTCATCGACATCCTCGAGTCCGACACTGATGCGTACCAGATCCACCGGAACCCCCGCAGCACTCAACTGCTCCGGGCTCAGTTGCTGATGCGTCGTGCTCGCCGGATGGATGACCAAGGTGCGGGCGTCACCGATGTTCGCCAGGTGGCTGAGGAGTTGGACATTGTTGATGAAGGCCTCTGCGGCCCGGTAGCCGCCCGCTATGCCGAACGAAAAGACGGCCCCGGGGCCCTGGGGCGTGTAGCGGGCCGCTCTGGCGAAGTGCGGGTGCGTGGGCAGTCCCGCGTAGGAGACCCACGTGACCCGTGGGTCGGCATTCAACTGCTCGGCGATGGTCCGCGCGTTGGCCACGTGCTCGGTCATGCGCTGCGCGAGCGTCTCGACCCCCTGCAGGAGAAGGAAGGCACTGTGCGGCGCAAGGGCTGGGCCGATGTCGCGCAACTGCTCAACGCGCAGCTTCGTGAGAAAGCCATACTCGCCGAAGTTGTCCCACCACTTGATGTTGCCGTAGGAAGGCACGTCCTCGGTCATCGAGGGGAATCTCCCGTTGCCCCAGTCGAATGTGCCCGCATCGATGATCACGCCGCCGAGTGTCGTGCCGTGTCCGCCGATGAACTTCGTTGCCGAGTGAATCACGATGTCAGCACCGTGCTCGATCGGCCGGCACAGGAACGGCGTGACCGTCGTGGCATCGACGACGAGGGGCACGCCGGCCGCGTGGGCAACGTCCGAAAGGCCTCGGATGTCGGCGACCTGACTCGAGGGGTTCGAGACAACCTCCGCGAACACCGCCTTCGTGTTGTCCTGAATGGCCGCGGCAAAGTCGACGGGATCATCGCTGGCGACGAAGGTCGTGTCGACACCGAAGCGGCGTAGGGTCACATCGAGCTGCGTGACCGTGCCGCCGTAGAGCGCCGACGACGCGACGATGTGATCGCCCGCGCCAGCCAGCGCCGCGAACGTGCAGAACTCGGCCGCCTGCCCACTGCTGGTCGCAACCGCCCCGAGGCCTCCCTCGAGTGATGCCATGCGCTCCTCGAAGGCTGCGACCGTTGGATTGCCGATTCGGGAGTAGATGTTGCCGTATTTCTGGAGCGCGAAGAGGGCCGCTGCATCGGCCGTGTTCTCGAAGACGAAGCTCGTCGTCTGGTAGATCGGCACCGCACGCGCACCTGTGGTGGCGTCCGGAAGGCCTCCCGCGTGGAGGCTCCGGGTTCTAAAACCCCACTCACGATCACTCATCGCTGCTCCTCACCACTCAAAACCGCACCCATCACGGATGACCCGCGACAGGAATGGGCCTGGACGGACGCGCGGTCGGCGATCCGAGTTTCTCCCGCAGGGTTCCCTGGGAGTAATCCTGCTTGTAGCGTCCGCGTCGCTGGAGCTCGGGAATGAGCAGGTCTGCGACCTGTTCCCATGCCTCGGGCACTGCTGTCGCCGCGAGATTGAACCCGTCGACATCCGTGTCATCGACCCAGGCCTCGAGCTGGTCGGCGACAGTCTCGGCGGATCCGACGATGACCGGTCCGTCACCACCGAGCTTCACGTAGTCGGCAATCTCACGGATCGTCCACGTGCGGTCGGGGTCGGCGCGGGTAAAAGCCTTGACGACGGACTGAATCGCGTTGCTCTGCTGATCGACCAGCTGCGAGTCGAGGTCAAATGCGGCGAAGTCGATGCCCGTCCACCCCGACATGAGCACGAGGGCACCAGTTTCCGACGCAAGGTCGAGGTAGCCCTCGAAGAGCCGATGAGCCTCGGCATCGGTCTCAGCGACCACGACCGTCTGCTGGTTCAGGATCGTCACCGCCCGAGGATCGCGACCGGCCTGGCCGAGTGCCTCCCGCATTGCCGCCACCTGCTTGCCGAGCACAACCTTGCTCGGCGCCGCGACGAACACGCCTTCGGCATGCTTGGCGGCGAATGAGATTCCGCGCGGTGATGCCCCGGCCTGGTAGATCACCGGTGTGCGCTGGGGCGATGGCTCGCTGAGGTGACGGCCCGGCACGGTGAAGAACTCACCCGCATGGCTAATGGGGTGGATGCGAGTGGGATCGGCGTAGACCCCGCTGGCAGCGTCAGCGACGACCGCGCCGTCCTCCCAGCTCTGCTCCCAGAGTCGGTAGCACACCTCGAGGTACTCGTCGGCGATGTCGTAGCGACGATCGTGGGCCTCCTGCCCGCTGAGACCGAAGTTGACGGCGCCACTGTTGAGATATCCGGTGACGACGTTCCAGCCGATGCGCCCCTTGGTCAGGTGGTCGAGGGTGCTCATGCGCCGGGCGAACGGGTAGGGGTGCTCGTACGAGACGGCCGCGGTCATGGCGAATCCGAGGTGTTCGGTCACGCTGGCCATGGCCGGAATGAGGGCCAACGGATCATTGACCGGCACCTGCACGCCACCCCGAAGCGCATCGTCCGGCCCGCCGTCGAACACGTCGTAGATGCCGAGGACGTCGGCGAAGAAGATGGCGTCGAACTTGCCCCGCTCGAGGGTCCGGGCGAGGTCGGTCCAGTAGTCCAGGTCGAGATAGCGGCGGGATTGGTCGCGGTCGTGACGCCACAGGCCCGGCGACAGGTGCCCGATGGTGTTCATGGTGAAGGCATTGAGCCTGATCTCACGACCGGACATCTGGCGTCACCCCTCCCTGAGCGGCGCTCGGGCGGCCAATGCCGATGGCCCACTCATAGGGGGGTTCGGTGCCGTTGACGAGCCAGTCGCCGATGATCCGCGCCTTGAAGGCCACGGGGTTGTGCGAACTCACCGTTCGCGCATTGCGCCAGTAGCGGTCCAGGGCCTGTGTCTCGATGACGGCCGAGGCGCCGAGTCCTTCGAAGAGTGCCGTTGCTGATTCGAGGGCCAGGCGGGTCGCGATGACCTGCGCTTCGGTGCAGCGCAGTTCGGCATCCCGCTTGCAGTCGGACACCACCGACGCGTCGGCACCGCGCGCCTCGAAGGCCGCCTGAAGACTGCCAGCCGCGCGAACCGTGATCGCCTCAACCGCCGCCGCATTGGCGGCGATGCGGCCCACGTTCTCCAGCACCTGCGGATCGTGTCGGGTTTGGGCCGCGTTGCCGTGGCTGAAGGTTCGCGCCCTGTTCGCAACCTGGTGGACGGCCTCGTTGGCCGATGCGCGAGTGATGCCCGCCAGGACGGCTACGAGGACGAGCTGGTACAGCGCCGTCTGATACGGAAAGCGGTCACTGAAGACGTACACGTGATCTGCCCGCACGGGTGCACCCGAGAACACGGCATTGCCGCTGCCGGTCAGGCGCTGGCCGAAGCCATTCCAGTCGTCAGACACGACGACGCCGTCCGAACGCGTCGAGACGAGCACCGCGACCTCGACCCCCCGGGAGTCCAGGGCCGTCGCGTCGATCCACTCCGCGAAGATGCTCCCGGTCGTGTAGAACTTGCTCCCGGAGATGGTGAGCGTGTCTCCGTCGCCGGCCAGGCGCGTGCGGGTATCGCCGAGGGCCACGTTGCCGATCTCGGTGACGGCATTGCCGACCATGTCTCCGGCGGCGAAGCGGGTGAGCCATTCATCGCGGGTCGTGCCCGCCGGCCGGCACAGCTGGTCTTCGACGAATGCGATGTGGCCGCGAAACGCCTGCGGCACATGGGGATCTGCGGCCGCCAACTCCATGAGCAATTCGAACAACTGCGGGAGCGTGGCACCGTCACCCCCGAATTCGCGGGGCACGCGCACGCCGGTGAAGCCAGCATCCTTGAGCCACTGGACCTGTTCGAACGGCAGGGTGCGGTCGAGTTCGCGTTGGAGGGATCCCTCACCGATTCTTTCGAAGATCGGACGGTACTTCGCCGCCAACGCCGCAAAGGACGGCTCCGTCGAATCGGTTGTCACTGCAACTCCTAGGTGTAGAGCGAGATCGGCTGGACGGCTCCCGTGAGGAAGTTGGCCCCGACTTCGACCTTCTTGTAGTCAACAGGATCGTGGAGGCTGTGCGTGCGGATATTGCGCCAGTACACGTCGAGGCCATTGCTCGACTTCGTCGAACTCGCCCCCGTCACCTCGAAGACCCTGCTGGCAACCTCGAGACCGACCTCGGTCGAGATCACCTTGAGCTGGGCCACCTGGATCTCGATCCGCGCTCGATCCTCGGCGGTGGTGTCGCCACCGAGAGCCACGACATCATCGAACCATCGGTTCACCCGATCGGCCAGTGCCTCGACCGCCACCGTCTTGGCGACCAACTCGCCGAACACCCGGTGCGTGATCGGATCCTGCGAGTAGCGGTCCACCCCGCTCAGAAACCAGGCGCCGGGCCGCGCAAGCGTGAGTTCCTTCGCCTGCTCGAGGGCACCCTCGGCGATCCCGAGGTAGATGTTCCCGAAGAGGAGTTGTACGCCCGGGGTCACGACTGCCGAGAACGGCTCCCCGGTGTCGGTGCCGACGATGTCGTCCGGGGTGATGATGACGTCCGTGTAGCGAACCGAACCGCTCGCCGACGCCCGCTGACCGAGGTGATCCCAATCATCGAGATGCTCGATGCCTGCCCGCTGGGTGTCGAGCGCAAACACGAGGAGCTCCCCGTCGTGGGCGCCGCCCGTCGCGATGCCGCCGGCGATGACGATGTCGGCCACGGATGCGCCAGTTGCGAACCGCTTGAGCCCGGTCATCCGGTAGTTGTCGCCGTCGGCCACGAGCTCAAGGTCGGGGCTCACCGGGTTGAAGGAGTCACTCCACATCAATCGGCCCTCGGCGCTCTTGCTGAGCCACTTGGCCTGAGCGTCGACATCGGGGCCGTAGAACACGACGCAGGCCTGATTCACGTAGTGGTAGCCGAGGATCTGGGCCACTGAAGCATCAGCCCTGGCCAGGATGCGAGTGATGAGGAAGGCCGTCTCCCAGTGCCCGCCGCTTCCACCGAACTCGGTCGGAATCAGGAAGTTCGCCAGGCCGGAGTCTCGGAGCAGCTGCATCTCCGCGAATGGACGAGTGCTCTGCTTGTCGCGCTCCAGGGCATCGACGGCGATGACGCGCGCAACGTCGTCTGCGACTGCAGCCCAGTGGCGTCGCTCCTGCTCATCGGCATTGCCCGCCCATGGGCTGCGCACATACGTGTTGCTCGTGCTCGTCATTCTTAGCTCATCCCTCCTTCGACCAATTCCGGGTAGCGTAGAGCAGTCATATGCCCGGGTGCCTTCACCAAATCCCTAATTGCGCATGGTTCGCAGCCTGGTGTTCGCAGCTCACGTGGGATCGGGCCAGATGTCAGCGTCTCGGCACGTGGCTCCTGCGCATTCGGACAGTGCCTTGAGATGGGCGCTCAATGCGGCGACCTCGTCGAGGCTCGCCTCACGGTCGAAGAGTTCGCGTGATCCGTCCTCGTATTCGACAGACAGCCACCACTGCCTGTCCGACACCAGCGATCGGGTCGAGCACCTGGCCGCCCGCGTCGACTGCGGCCGCCACGCCAACACCTGAGCGGCACGCCCGTGGCCGATAACTGCGGCCGTGATGACATCAGCCTGGAGTACCAGCTGATCCTGAGGACGTCGTCGATGCTGCTTCAGAACATCTTCGACGCAACGTTCGGCCAGGAGATGATTGAGCGCTTCCTGTACTCCTCAGAGGACGAGTTCGCCGCCCTCTGCGAGCCCTCCGAAACGCCCGCGGACGGCTGCTGCGCAGCGTGGGCGGACGTCTCCATATGACACCGCGCGCCGCCACCGCACTGGGATGGCCTCAGGGGACAGGTGGCTATGCGACGGACAGAGGGCTGGCGACGATGGCGGCGAGGGGACTCTCACCGATCGGCTCCTGAGTGAGCAGCGGAACGATCGCCACCCGACTGGCCAGCGACTCCACCACAGCGATCTGCTCTGCCTCGGCAGCAGCTCTGCGCCTGAGAAATGTCGACTCCGGCTGGGCCGCGGCCAGGGACGTGTTGACGACCCACGCCCACGGATGGATCCCGGCACGCTGGAGGTCGTCCTGAAGCACGCGCGCCTCGGTGACTGGTGTCGGCTCCGGCAGCGTCACGAGGATGACTTTGGTGAGATCCGGGTCCTGCAGCATCATCATCGGAGTCCGGAATCCGCCGTTCGATCCCATCTGCCGAACGATGTCGCGGTGGTAGGAGCCGGCGGCGTCCAGGAGCAGCAGCGTGTGGCCGGTGGGGGCGGTGTCGACGACGACGAACTCGTGCCGGGCGGCGCTGATGACGCGGGAGAACTGGCCGAAGACCGCGACCTCCTCCGTGCACGGCGAGAGCAGATCCTCATGCAGGGCGGCCCGGCCGGCGTCGTCGAGGTTCTTGCCCTTCGTCGACATGATGCGCTCGCGGTACTCGCGGGTCGCCTCGACCGGGTCGATGCGCGAGACCCGGAGGCCGTCGACAGTGCCGTGCAGTGTCTCCTCGACGTGGGCGGCGGGGTCCGTCGTGGTCAGGTGGACCTGATGGCCGCGGTGGGCCAGAGCGACGGCGATGGCTGCGGCGATCGTGGTCTTGCCGACGCCGCCCTTGCCCATGCACATCACGAGCCCATGACCGCCGCGCTCAATCTCGTCCACGAGTGTGCGGAGGCGGTGCGCGGGCACGTCGACCTCGTCCAGGGTCGTAGCCCGTTCATCCGGTTCAGAGGCGTCACCGTCGAGGAGGAGTCGCAACGCGGGCAGTCCGATCATGTTCGCGGACTTCAGCTCGATGACGTCGACCTGCATGCCGGCCAGCCCGGCGGGCATGCGTGCGAGGGCGGAGGTCTCGCGGGCACGAACTGCGGTGGCGAGGTCCTCCTCGCCCGCGGCGGCGGGCAGCACGCCGTTGACGATCAGGTGCGTGGCGTGGATCCCGGTCTGGGAGAGTTCGTCGTTCGTTCGGTCAACCTCGGCCAAGGCAGATGCCTGCGCGCGGGTGACCAGGACGAGGCGGGTGCGGGTCGGATCCTTGAGCGCCGCGACAGCGTCGGCGTAGACGGTGCGCTGCTTGTCCAGCCCCGCGAGCGGGCCGAGGCAGGACGCATCGCCCTTTCCATCGTTGAGGAAGTCCGTCCACGAGCCGGGCAGCTGGAGCAGCCGGATCGTGTGCCCGGTCGGGGCGGTGTCGAACAGCACGTGGTCGTACTGGCCAAACACGGTCTCGTCGGAAAGCAGGGCGGTGAACTCGTTGAACGAGGCCACCTCGGTCGTGCAGGACCCGGACAGCTGCTCGGTGATGGAGGCGATCTCCTTGTCCGGCAGCAGCCCGCGAACCGGCCCGATGATCCGCTCACGGTAGGCGTGGGCAGCCTGCTCCGGGTCGATTTCCAGAGCGGACAGTCTCGGTACGTCGGGGATCGACGTGATGGTGTTGCCGATGGTGACGCCGAGGACCTGTCCGACATTGGACGCCGGGTCGGTGCTGACCAGCAGTACCTGCTTGCCCTGCTCAGCGAGGGTGACGGCAGTGGCGCAGGCGACCGACGTCTTGCCGACGCCGCCCTTGCCGGTGAAGAACAGGGAGCGGGGCGGGTCCGTCAGGAATCGCATCATGGTCAGCAGCAGCTTGTTCCGCCGCAGCACGAGCCCGACTCTTCGGACACGGTCAGGGTGGTAACTCCCGCAGGAACGACCTCGGCATCGACGCCTGCGAACTTCAGCAGCTGCTCACGCGCCGGGTAGCTGCCGGTCATGACGGTGACGCCGTCGACGATCGTCAGCGGCAGGCCGTCAGAGCCGGCGACCTGGAGGAACGCGCGCACCGTGTCGTCCGTGGCGAACGCGGTCGGGTCGTTGGCGAGGTTGTGCCGCTCGATGTCGACGCCGAGTTCCTTGAGGGCGCCGAGGTCGGCGGTGAAGGTCACCAGGCTCTCGTCGACATCGGGGCCGCAGACCCCGGTGTTGCAGCACAGGGCGGGCTCGTACACACGAATGGTGGTCATAGTGTCTCCTCGGTTCAGATTGCGGTGAGTTCGGTGGCAAGAACAGTGACGCGGGCGGCAATGTCGTCTCGGATCAGGCGCATTCGCTCGGCGCCCTCGATCCCGTGGACGGACGGCTCGACGGTCTCCCACGTCTCGATGGTCCCGGCCATACCGGGGAGCGGGTCGACGACGGCTTCGGACCCGACTACGACGACCCGGTCGACGCGGGCCAGCAGTGCCGGGTCGATTGGCTTGGGGATCTGGTCGCTCATGTCTGCGCCGACCTCGGCGACGGCGGCCGCGGATTCGGCGTTGATCGCCGTGCCCGGGTGGGTGCCCGCTGAGTGAACCTCGACCGTGTCGCCGACTGCCTGGCGCATCAGGGCGGCGGCCATCTGGGATTTGCCGCCGTTCTTCACGCACACGAACAGCACGGCGGGGGTGTCACTCATACCAAGTTCCCTTCCGCTCTCGGCGCCGTGGTCAGCAGCACGCGGATGCGGGCGGCTGAGGATTCGCCGGAGCGTCATCCTTGACGGTGTAGGTCTCCCAGGGCGCGCCGTGCGGGTCGTGAACCCACGGCATTTCCTGGAGTGCAGAGCAGCAGGTGATGTCCTTCTCGTCGAAGGCTGCAAGGCCGGCATCGCGAAGACGGCTGGCCTGCGCCTCGACCCCGAACAGGGCCGAGGAGAAGGCGATCGACGCCTCCAAGTCCGAGACGTTCGGCGCCAGTTGCACACGTGACACGACAACCTCCAAGATTTACATTGACGCTTGTCGATATCTCAGTGTGCAGGGTACATTGATGCGTGTCAATCTATGAAGATTGGTCACGGCATGGCGGTCGACGTTGAACTCACGATGGCTGAAGTGTCCGCCCGCGCCTGCTGCCCTGATGGACTTGCGAGCCCCACGCCTTTGGGCCTGTCTCAACCGACGGTGTCACCATCTGAACGTGCTCAAGGAGGCAGGGCTCGCAGATCGCGAGCAGCGGGGCACCTGTCGTGTGCCCAAGGCCGACATCATGAGCACTCCGCCGGAGACGGAACTTGCTTCACCCGTGAACTGGCCAGATTCACTGAGAAAGGGCCAGAACTACTGACGTCCTACACGGGTGTAGGGAATCAGAACTTCTGGCCACCCGCCGTGAGGCGAGAATCAGTGAAGTTGGCCACGACGGCCACCATTCCGCCACGCCAATCAGTGAAGTTGGCCACCGAGGCGAGGGAGGCGCGTCACGCGGAGTGATGCGCAGCCCACTGTCGGACGAGGAGTTGGCCTCGTGGCGTGAGATGGAAGGCCTCGTCCAGCCCCCACGCGCTGACCAGAGGGCCACAGGCGCTCTCCAGACCGCGAAAGGAGATGCGAAGTGACTGAGGCGTCACGCCCGCCGCAACGGCGGCCTCGCGCAGAGTCTTTTGCCTGCTCGCTGAAGCAAGCTTCGCGATCCGTTCAGCGCCACGGAAGCTGCCCAGAGCCGGGGCAAGGGGCGCTCGCACGATTGGGTGCTGCGGAAGTCCGAGCTCCTGTTCCGCTTGCTTGAGCAGTTTCCTGCCGAGGGGTGTGACCTTGAGTGGGGCATGCTGACGATCGCCCCGTTCGAGGATTCGACCCCCAGCGGCGGTCTCGAGCTTCTTCAACTGGGTGCTGATGGCCGACTGGTGCAGTCCAATGCTCTGGGCGGCCTCGTTCAAGGATCGAAAGGCTGCGATCTGGTGGAATCGCTCCACCCGTTCTCGGGCTCCCTGCCCACGCAGGCATGCGGCAAGCAGGGGTGGCAGGTCACCGGTGGTCACCGTCGCGGAGCCATGGCTGGCGCCACCACGACCGCGCAGCGGGATTCCGTGTTCCTTGGCAATCCTTGCCAGGTTCGCGGTGCTGCAACCGACTTCGGCAGCGATGTCAGGGAGTGGCCGACCTCGGGTGACGTACTGAGTCGCCAGCCACTCCTTGTCGACGTTCCACCGACGACGTCTGCCTGGAGCGTGTAGGTCGATTTCCAGTTCGAGACACCTCTGTCTGACCGTCTTGCGATCGACGCCCAGTTCGGCGGCGGTCTGGCGGAGGGTCAGCCCGCGGACTTCGATCGCGTCGCGCACCTGGGCTTCACTCAAACGGGTACGCGCGGGCCTGCCCGGCGACGGCTCGGGCGCGAACCAACCGAGTCGGACAATCAGCTTCGCCTGCTGGATGTCTAGGCCTACATCAGCGGCGCAGTCACTGAGCGCCCTGCGGCCGGCTAATGAGCCGATCGGTACACGGCCTTCGAGTTGCTGGCGGCTCACTCCGGGCAGCACGTCGGATGGCGCACCGATGATGCTCAAGGACGGTACCCACTCGACGGGCTCGTCTTCCAGGCCCCAGGCGTCGAGCACTTCGCGCGCGTGGGCCGTCAGCGCCTGCAGGACTGCTGGAGTGAGGTTGCGCAGGAACTGGTAGTAGACGGACAGCGGGTCGGTCATCCCCGCCATCAGGGAGCTGGGTGCCTGATGGGCCATTCCGCCCGTAAGGGTCTCCCAGACGCGCAGGCGCGCGTAGCGCCACTTCCGAGCCTCGCCCGGTGCTGAGGACGTCCCTTCGCACAGGCGCACCCAATCCCTTCTGCTCAAGACGTCACGCTCAGCGGCCCAGCGCCTCCGCCTCGCGTAGTCGATTGGCGGCGGCTCGGCCTCCAAGGTCTCACTCAGCTTCGTCAAGGTGGGCAGGATCGTGTCGCCGGGGTCGTTCGCTGTGGCCTGGAGGATCGATCGAGCCGCACTGCGGGAATCAGTCGGATCATCGGACAACATCTTCATGAGTTGGGAGAGCGGAAGCGTGGATCCCCGCAGGAGCATGCAGCCGGCCGCCGCAGCGGGAAACACGGCTGCTGACTCGAGTCCAGGTGGAGCCAGGAGCAGCGCCCACTCGGGCCACAATGACGCAGGAACCTTGCCCTCGCGGGAAAGCGCGTCTGACCTCACCTCTGAAGGCCGACGTCCGCGAGTTGCAGAGGCCCACCGGATCCGGTCGAGTGGCCTCATCGAGGGATCGCGGATGACCAAGGCTCGAGAGACGAGGCCCTCGCTGATGCCCGTCCACCCAGCCGGCAGGGCCGGGGCCTTTCGTGAGACTCGCCGCGATGCGAGCTCGGTGAAGGTGCTGCCTTCAGGGTCAAGGACCGCTTCCGCCGCCTGGGCCAGGACGTCCGCGAACTTCTCGGGATGGGCTAGCGCCTCACCTGCCGATGCGCAGGTGCCGATGACTGATGACAGCACGGCGACGTCGCCCACCAGCCGAAGGAGGTCCGTCACCCGGCCAACGGCGTGAAACTCGTTCCATGACTCGGAGAGGTGCACCAGCGCCGTTGGCGCCGGGTGGGTGAACACCCCAGTCAGGTCGGCTTCGCACCGGGTGGGGGCGCGACCGATGCTCCCTGATGCTGGGTTGGCGCAATGCCGGGGGTCGTTTGGGGTGCTTTCCGTCAGGATGGGCCGACGTCGCTGCTCGGACTCGCAATCTGGGCAGTGGGTCGCCAACAGGATGCCGTGCGTGGGGCAGGCGACGACCCACGGCAGACGCCAACTGGCCATCCACCTGCCGCCGTTGGCGTCGAGGCACTCAGGGCAGAAGCGACTTGCTCGCATCGGCGCACCGAGGAAGCTGGTTCCGTGGATCCGAACCTTCGAGAGCCCCGCAGAGTACTGGCGAAGGGGCACGAATGTGCTTTCCAGTTCGGAGCAGTCGTGGCCGGTTACGTCGCTGAGCCGCTGGAGAGTGTCGGCAGAGGGACCCAACGCAAGAGTGCGCGGATCAGTGGACACCTGGCTCGTGCTTAGGCCTGCCTGCGCCAAGATGTCCGAGGTGGGGCTGTCTAGTCGGTGAGCGTAGGCAACGAGCCAGCTCTCGAACGCCTCCCCCGGCAGGGGAGGCAGTCGCATCGGGATACGGCGCGGTTCCCTCACACGGCCTCGCGGCGCGAGCTCAATCGGCCATCCCGGATTCCCGCCTCGAGTTGCCGGCGAGCGTTCTCGGAGGCCTGATCGTTGGGAACGGTGTCGAGGAGCTTGATGGTGAGCGCTTCGGCGCCCGTCTTCACGGCACGCTGGCAGCCGCGCGCAATGAGGGTCATCAAGGAAGCGAAATGGCCAGTCGAGCGGGCGTAGAGGTAGTCGGCGAGGACATCCGCAACCATGCCGGGCGACTTGTTGGCTAGAACGAGGTCCCGTTCGATGGCAAGCAGGAGGCTTCGCCAAGTCTTGCGCCCAGGCCCATCGTCGATGCTGAAGGGCGCGAGTGAGGTTCTCGTCCATCTGCGGGCGGTCTGCGCGTACTGGACTTTCGTCGGTGAGAGTCCCTCGCTGAGAAGGCCGCGCTCCGTGATTCCAACACCTACGAACAGGAAAGTGGCTGCGAACTCGTTGGCTAGCCACTTGAAGTGATTGGCGACCTCCCGGCCGTCACGCCGGTTCATGTCCAGGAAGTGCACGTCATCGACGATGATGAGCCGTGTCGCGCAGTCCAGCGCTCGCTGCGACGCTCGTGCACCGAGCACGGTGGCGTTGCCACGATCCGCTGCGGGATGGGCATAGAAGTGGCAGAGCATCGAGTTCAGACTGCGCATGGTGGTGTTGCTCGTGAGCCGCACGTAGGCGACCGGCACACGATCATCACCGGCCTCCGTGGCCGTGCCGTACATGTCGAGTTGATCCCGGTGGAACTGACCTCCGTAGTGGCAGACCAGGGTCGTCTTGCCCAGCCCCGGATACGCGTCCAGCACGGCGGCACTGCGGACGCGATCGCCGTCTTGGCGGTTGGATTGGACGATCAGGTCCAACTGGTCGATCACGTACTTGATGTCCGGCGTCAGGTACGGGCCGAGGTTGGCGTGCCACACGCTTCGGGCGTCGTCGTACAGAAGCCGGTCTCGACGGTTGAGGGCCCCCAGGTCGGTCGATGACAGGTCTCTGGGTCGGGATCGACGCGGGGACTCGAACCGTGCCTTCCACCCTTCGTACTGGGACAGGTTGTAGGTGTGTTCGGCTGTGGGGATGGTCATCAGCCGACCTCGAGAGCGTCGGAGTAGTAGTCGCCGTCCAGTTCCGATACGTCGTCGTCATCGCCTGCGGCGTCCCGTACGAGGGTCAGGGGGGACGTCTCGACCGCTTCTCCGTCCTCAGATGCAACGTCGGAATCCTGCAGCTTCAGTGCGGCGGTGCGGGCGCGACGCTGTTCGGAGATGCGCAGGGCGACGCGGCGTTCGGTGGGGTTGCTCAGTAGCCCGGCGTCCCACCGTTCGAGCAGTTCGATCAACGCCTGTCGATCGTCGGGGTGACGATTCTCGGTGGCTGCCAAGCCGCGGGCATAGCGAAGCGTCTCGACGCTGAACGGCGCAGGTATGTCGACGGCATGCTCCCAGCGGAGTATGTGCCACGTGAGGTCGTCAGGGCGCTGGAAGTAGACGCGACTGGCATCGTCGGGGTCGAAGCGAAGCGGCCACTTGCCGTTGGCGTGGCTGTACGGGCTGCTAGTTCCCCGAATCCCTTCAAGTCCTTCACCGTCGTAGCGCAGTCGGTTCACTTCGACGCCGTAGTGCTGGACGGTTCGCCAGGCCACGGGCAGGAAGTCGTAGACGAGTTCAGGCCTCCGCGGCCCGACGAGGCTCCCACCTGATGCGACCAGGACATCCCACATCTCTGCGGGAGAAAGCGTCAGGCCGGGAACGGCCGGTGTGGCGAGTCCGTCATGGGGCCGCCTGTGATACCGGTTGGCGACCCAGTCCCGGATGAGGCCTTCGAGCTCGTGGGAGAAGTAGAACGCTGTGTCTTCGATGTTCTTGCCTCGGCTGTACACGTCCGGTCCCTTGTACCCGGGTAGGGCGGCGAGGAGATCCTCACGAATGGTCCGGAACAGGCGTTCGACGGGCGCCTTGTCGGTCGAGGTGAGCACGCGGGCGGGCTGGATGCTGATGCCCAGGCGGTCACACACTCCGCGCAGGTGCTCGGACATGTACATCTTCCCGTGGTCGATGACGAGGGAGTCGACCTGTGTCCCGGGGAGGCCGGTGTCGGAAGCCTCATCGCCGTCGGGAAGAAGGACTGCATCGGGGAGGCCACCGTATGGAAGCAGCCCCATCGACGTGTGTGAGCGGGAGCCTGGGCTGAGCGTTTCGTACAGCACCAGGGCGGCATCAATCGCGTTCGCCGACACATGGGACAGACGCAGCCCGGTGATGCATCGACTGCCGAGGTCGAGTGTGACCGTCAGCTGCAGGCCCACCCAGCGGAGGGTGATCGGATCCATAGCGAACACGTCCAGGGGGCTCGTGTCGAGCAGGACGTACTGCCCGACCCGTTGCGCGCGAAGCCGACCGTAAGGGGCCTGGGGGCGGCCCGCGATGCTGCGCTTCTGCTTGGCACTCGTGCCGGAGAATGCCTGCTGGCCCTTTGTGATCTCGTGCAGGACGCGAAGCGCCGTGGGCACGCTCGGGATCTTCACATCGGATCCGTGGTCAGCCCGCACACGGGCGGTGGTTCTGTCGATGATCAGCTGCATGGTGGGCTGCGAGGCATCGTGATGCTCGGAGAGGACGATGCGCGCGGTCTCGATCCATCGCTCATCTACGCGGCCGGTCGGCGACGTCCGCCGGTTGGCATGACCGCTTATGAGTGACGAGACTCCCTTCGCGTTGTAGCCCTCGACCATGCGCCGGACGGTTCGAGGGGATAACTGCAGTTCGGCCGCCTTCGCTTCGTATCGAGCCAACACGTGGGTCCCGGGGGCGTACGCCGGTCGGGGCTCACCGGGCAGGGCAAGTTCGGGCTGGCCCTTTCGGTAGCCCGTGATGACCTCGAGGACGTGCCCTTCCCTCTCCACAATGTCCCGGTAGCTGTCGGGATTGAGAGCGCCGAACGCCGGACCTAGAGCCTCGATAGGGGCATCGTCACGATCGGCGACGCGGAATCCCGGCGATGCAAGGAGGTCGGTCACCCGGATCACGAGTGGGCCGCCTGACGTGCGAGTGAGGTGAGCCGTATTCCCCGCAAGCGAGGCAACGGACCATGTGTCGCCGTCGAAGATGACGCGCTGCCCGAGAGACAACCGGAACGAGTGCGGGGTCATGCTGCCTCCAGAACGGTGTCGGGTTCGAGTGGTCTCGTCAGGTCCATGCGGAGCATGTGCGTCCAGAGCAGGTGCAGCACGATCGGACGTGGTTGGGTGATTCCGGCATCAAGCAGTAGTCGCTCCGCCTCGACGACGCACATGCGGCCACGGAGCACCTTTCGTGCACGACCCAGTTCGGCCTCGTCGAAGAGGGAAGAGTTGCGATAGGCGGACAGGAAGGCGATGGTCGAGTGGGCTACTGGATCCTCCCCCGACCACATCTCCGTCGCGAGGCCTGCAGTGCCCAGCGCAGCGTGCGCGTCCTCAAGTGCGGTCCGCACTTTGTCATCAAGGAGCCGCGCCCGAGGCTTCACGTTGACGATGCGAATACCACCCCGGTCGGTGAGCAGGGCGAAGTCCGGGACATGACGCCTGAGGCGACCTTCGCGATCCGTGAAGGTCAGGCGGAACGGCTGCGAGCGGATGCTGCACACCGTGGGATCGAAGTCAGCCAGGACGAGGCGTCCAAGTTCAAGACGACTTTCGTACATGACGTGCCGACGGTCGGTCGCGGACCAGTACCAGCCAGGGAAATGCCGTTGTCCTCGGTGCCAGCGAAAGGTGCGAACGGGAGTGCATGCACGCAGCTGACTCGCCGCCATTGAGGAGAGCGGCAGACTGCTTCTGTCCCCATCGATGACGAGTTCGACTTCAGGCTGAATGTTGCGTGGACGCGTCATTGTCATAGCGTCTACGCTACACACGGCAAGCGCTCAAGGGAAGAGGCGGTCGACCACGGGATAGTGGGGCTATGTCAGCGACGTTCGACCACACGGGCTTCGTCGAGGCCCTCGATGAAGCCCGCCAGGAGCGCGCCATGTCGTGGCGTCAGGTGGCGGCTGAGGCCGAACTGGAGCCGTCGACACTTCAGCGGATCGTGGCGGGATCGATGCCCGACCTGCCGCGATACGCAGCACTGATCGACTGGCTCTCGGTGCCGTCAGACCGGTTCATCCGTAGGTCTCGCGGAACCATGGATGTCTACCTGGGAAGCGGTCAAGTTATTGAGATCAAGAGCCTTCCCAAGAAGCGGCTCACCGAAGGACAGCTACGTCACGTGCGTGGAGCCGTCGAGGAAATCGTGCGAGCGCTCGACGCGTAGTAGGCGGAACATCAGGGAGCTTCCGCCTTGCCCGGTTCTCCCGGCCTGTCCACGCTGAGGCAGCGTGCGACGTGTCACCACACCTAAGCCTGGTCCACTCCCTCCCGCCGCACACGCCGGGCGGAGTACATGCGCTCGTCCGCTCGCGCGATGAGCTCGTCGACGGTGACTGCCGACGGCATGCCGTGCGCGGAGCCAACGCTGATTTCACCTGGCCAGCGGTTCATGTCGATGTCACTCGCTCGGATGTGAAGTTCGATCCTCGCCGTGATCGCATCCGGGTCGGACTCGATCCCCATGCCGACCACAAGGAACTCGTCACCTCCCCATCGAGCGATTAGGTCTCCCTGGCGTCCAGCGCCCCGGATGGCATGGGCGACGCACGCGATCACCTCATCACCAAACTCGTGGCCATAGGTGTCGTTGGCGGCCTTCAGACCATCGATGTCGATGAAGGTAACGACGATGGGCTGTCCCAACCGCAGGGCCGTCGCCGTCAGCCCCGGGAGCATGGCATCCAGCCCCGTTCGGTTCAGCACTCCCGTAAGGGAATCGGTGATGGCTCGCTGCTCGGCCAAGTCTTGCGCTGCGGCGACTGCGGCCAGGGAGCGCCGGCGAAGGTAGAGCAGGACGGCGCTGACGAACATGGCCAGCAGGCAGGTGCTCGTCCACGCGATCGGTTGGCCCCACGAGTTGGCCCAAGTGGTCCCGATGGTGGCCGCTGTCATGGCTGCGCCGCCGACCAGGAACGGTCCCCACTCCAGGACGATCGGGCCCAGCGCCACGAGAATCACCGCGATGTACCCGGGGTGAGCGAGGTCGGGGGACTGCCAGAACGCGGTCAGCATCCATGCCATGACCAAGACCATTGCGGCGGCGAACAGCCAGGAGGCGGCCTGGCGCAGGAGTCGCGACCGCCGGGTGACCAGTCCTAGTAGGAACAGCAGAACGGAGGCGATCACCGCCCCTGCATACGCCTCGATCTCTACAGCGCCTGCGTCGACGAGCTCGACGACGCTGACGACCAGCAGCAGCCCGGCCACGATGAACAGGGCCGTGGGAACCTCCGCCTGCACCATTTCGCGGCGCAGGAACACTGCCATCGAGGAGCGGGTGTCCGCGTGCACGAGTCGTTGCACGGACCGGATCGATCGCTCTGATGCTTCTCCCGCAGGGTTGCGGCTAGACGTGGACGTCACCCTTGAAGGGTAGGACGGCGATCCTGAGGATGGGCCGACGAGCCGATCCGCGGTGGCCAGGCAGGAGCAAGCCTGAGAGCCCCCATCTGCTCTCAAGGAACTCTCAGGATCCGGTCCCTACCGTTCCGGACATGGCTGACATCGCGATTCACACCTCTGCACTGTCGAAGTCGTACGGCGACCATGTCGCGCTGCGGAACCTCGACCTGACGATCGGGACGGGGGAGATCTTCGGTCTGCTGGGTCACAACGGCGCCGGCAAGACGACGACAGTGAACATCCTGACCACGCTGCTCGCCCCGACGACGGGCGAGATCCATGTGGCGGGCGTCAATGTCGCCGTCGACCCGAACCGGGTCCGGCGAATGATCGGTTACCTTCCCGAGAACGTCCAGTTCTACGACAACCTCTCGACGTTGGAGAACCTGCGGTTCTTCGGGCGGCTGTCGGGCTTGTCTAGGCCCGACGCCCGCATCCAGGACGTGCTGGAGTACTTGGACTTCACCGGCCATGACCACGAGCGGGTCGGATCGTTCAGCAAGGGGATGCGCCAACGGGTGGGCATCGCACAGGCCATCCTGCACGAGCCGTCGGTGCTGTTCCTCGACGAGCCCACGTCAGGGCTGGACCCGGAGGGCGTGCGCCAGCTGCGGGACGTCATCGTCGCGCTGAATCGCGACCTGGGCATGACGATCTTCATGAACACGCACCTGCTGTCCGAGGTGACGAAGACCTGCACCAGCATCGGCATTCTGCGTCAGGGGGAACTGGCCTACCAGGCGTCACTGGAGGCCACCCTCGAGGCGTTCCCCGGCGAGGACTCCCTGGAGGAGATCTACCTCAACATCCGCTCGGCGTCCGCGTCATGACCGCGGTCCTCACGATGGCGCGACAGGAACTCGTGGCCCTGCGCCGCGAGAGGCTTCCCCTGGTGCTGCTGATCGTCTTCATTGTGATGGTGTCGGTCTCCAGCCTCATCGGCTGGCTGACGAACAGCACCGTCAGCAGCGTGTGGGAGAAGACCACTCAAGCCGGGCTGACGACTGCGCCGAATCCGTTCACGGACGTGTCCGCGCTCTACTACGCCCGCAACACGGTCATCTACCTCGTGCTCATCGGCGCGCTGATGGCGATCGTCGTCGGTGTCACGTCGACGATGCGCGACCGTAAGGCCCGCACCATCGATCTCGTGCTGAGCCGGCCGATCGGCATCCCCGCGTACCTGCTGGGCAAGCTCGCCGGTATCGGGGCGTGGCTGGCGATGATCCTGGCCGCCGTGGCCATCATCAGCTGGACGAGTATCTCGCTCATCACCAACGGGCCGCTGCCCCTGGGCGACACGGCTCGACTCCTCGGCTTCTACGTCGTCGCCTGGGTCCTGCTGCTCGCGTTCGTGACCCTGGGCATGGCCAGCGGGATCTACAGCTCCCGGGAGACAACGGCCCTGCTGGTCCCGATCAGCATCTGGAGCATCGTCGCGTTCGTCCTGCCGCAGATCGGCACCTCCGCGAACCCGGTCTCCCTGCTCAACCCGGTCCCGTCCGTCGCCGTTCCCGGCGGGGCCTTCGACACTCTCAACACCGTACTGC